>JAPKDI010000281.1 GCA_026421105.1 Alphaproteobacteria bacterium
TAGTTCGGAAGATGCGTGCGTCGGTCCTCGTCTTAGGGCCGCTCCTCGCGCGCTGTCACCAGGCTAAAGTGTCATTACCCGGTGGGTGTGCAATCGGTACGCGTCCAGTCGATTTGCATCTCAAGGCGCTCGAACAACTCGGCGCGCGGATTGAGTTGGAAGAGGGATATGTCAATGCCACGGCACCCGGCGGACTGAAAGGTGGGCTGGTGCGTTTTCCCATGGTGTCTGTGGGTGCCACAGAAAATATCATGATGGCGGCAACGCTCGCTGACGGAGAGACCGTTCTGGAAAACGCGGCGCGCGAGCCGGAGATCGGCGACCTGGCCCGTTGCCTCGTTGCGATGGGCGCAAAAATAGAGGGCGCTGGCGGAGAACGCATCGTTATTCGTGGTGTTAAAGAACTACATGGTGCACATCATCGGGTGATGGCTGACCGCGTAGAAACCGGCACCTATATGGCCGCAGCTGCGATTACTGGCGGGGCACTTACATTAACGGGCACGAACGCCGAAACGTTGGGTGCCGTGGTGGATGCCTTCGAGGCTTGCGGCGTAAGTGTCGAGCGGAACAATGGCCATCTTTATATTACACCCAGGTCGGACGCGATTTTACCGACGGACATTACGACGCAACCGTATCCTGGGTTTCCTACCGACATGCAGGCGCAGTTTATGGCGCTCCTGACGACAGCAAGCGGCGCGTCCACGGTCAACGAAACAATTTTTGAAAACCGGTTCATGCACGTCCCGGAACTCATGCGCATGGGGGCTAACATTGCGCTTCAAGGTTCAAAGGCAGTGATTCGCGGCGTTCCGAAACTGCGTGGCGCCCCTGTGATGGCGACCGATTTGCGCGCTTCAGTATCGCTCGTACTGGCCGGACTTGCGGCCGAGGGCGAGACGACGATAAGCCGGGTCTATCATTTGGACCGCGGATACGAGCATCTGGTCGAAAAGTTGTCGGCATGTGGTGCCGACATCGAGCGAATCGTGAACTGACAACCAACTGCGGGTCGGGCGAACGGCAATGACGAAACGCGAGCCTTCACCGGTTCACTTGATCGCCCACGATCCCGATGACCTCGTCGTGATTTCAGCACTCGTACAGGATGCGTTGGTCCGCCACGCTGATATGGCCTACCAAACAACAAATCGTCGCTTTGTATTGGTTGTCAGCAGGTATCGGTGGGAGGCGGAGTCGCCCGCGCGTGAGAGGGTGCGCACAGGTCTACATTTCAATCATGTGCTCAAGGTCCAGCACCAAGGAGTGGCCCTGCATGTGCGAGATTCGGTGGCCGAGCTCCTCGCCGTCCGTCTTGATCCTGATGCGACCGATCGCGTCGCGATAACCCTCGAATTTGCCGGGGGCGGCGCCGTTCGTCTGACGGCTGAGTGCATCGATGCAGAGGTGCGCGACTTGGGCCCTACCTGGGACACGCGCCACACCCCGGATCACTCGGACGACGCTTAGCCAACCCGTCCTTGTCGTGGACCGCAGGTTCGCTTAGGAATGGCCGCCAACACACCTCCCGCAGAGAAATATTTGGCTGTGACGATCCGCGACAAAATCATCATTGCGCTGCCTAAAGGCCGTGTCCTTGAAGCCGGTATTGAGATGCTCGGCGCGGTCGGCATCCTCCCTGAGTATGCATTCTTCGACAAGGAATCGCGGCAGCTTCGATTCTCCACCAACCGCTCCGACGTTGATCTTATTCGGGTGCGGAGTTTTGACGTCGCGACCTTCGTCGCATTCGGCGCCGCGCATATGGGCATCGCCGGGAGCGACGTTTTGCTTGAGTATGAATATGCGGAGCTCTACGCACCGCTGGATCTTGGCATCGGGCGCTGCCGCCTCGTTGTCGCCGAACCGGAAGCGGTGGAGGCCATCGACGATCCGAGAAGATGGAGCCACGTGCGCGTTGCGACCAAATACCCAAATCTCACGCGACGCCACTTCGCAACGCGGGGTGTCCAGGCAGAGTGCGTCAAACTCCATGGCGCGATGGAGTTGGCGCCTGCGCTGGGCCTGTGCCGACGTATCGTCGACTTGGTGGAGACGGGATCGACGCTACGGGCAAACGGTTTGGTCGAGGTCGAAACCATCGCGGAGGTTTCCTCGCGCCTGGTGGTCAATCGGGTGGCATTGAAGACGAGGCCCGTTGAGATCGGGGCGCTTGTCGAGAATTTCAATGAGGTGGCCCGTGGCAATACGACTTGATGCCCGCGACGCTGATTTTTCTAGGGCTTTTGCGGCGCTCCTAAACAGCAAGCGAGAAAGCGCCCCTGACGTCGACGCATCGGTCGCCGCGATCATCGCTGATGTCCGTGTGCGAGGCGACCAGGCGCTTGCTGAGTATACGGAGCGGTTCGATCGATTGACGCTGAGGCCCGACCGGTTTCGTCTGTCCGACGAAGAAATAGCTGAGCACGCGGCACACGCATCTTCGGAATCCGTCGCAGCGCTGAAAGAGGCGGAAAAGAGAATCCGTTCATTTCATCAAAAGCAACGACCCGAGGACGTGCGATATGTCGACGATGCTGGCGTCGAGTTGGGCACGCGTTGGTCACCCGTTTCGGCTGCCGGTCTGTATGTTCCTGGTGGGTTGGCGGCATATCCTAGCTCGCTCTTGATGAACGCGATTCCAGCGCTCGTCGC
>JAPKDI010000014.1 GCA_026421105.1 Alphaproteobacteria bacterium
GCAGGGCACCTCGCGAAAGATGTCTTTCCTGGAACGCGCACGTTGTTCGAAGTGCGCGTAGCACCTGCCTTTACACGCCAGCGCGAACGGCCGCCGAACCGAACCGAGGCACGACGCGCCATGCTGCGGCAGCCCTACTATCAAATGTGGAGTTCTCTCAAACGCACCGACCAAGAGATTCTGTTCGATACAGTGGGCGAGGTTGTCGAGCATCAACTCGACGACATCACCAACCGAAGTAAGACTCCGCCGCGCACAGCGGGTGGGTCTCTCCGTCTCGACCCCTCGGTCAAGGCACCACGTTATCTCACTGCGGTCGACATTCATTGCATGCCGGGAAGCTATACAGCCGATCTCGGCAAAGACGATGTCTCAGCTGGCGCTACCTTTGATCGTGGGTTGTTTTTGTATGGGGGCGGCGGGTTGGGTCCTCAGAGCGATGACATAGGAGCTTCAGTATGCGCGTGGATGGAAAAGCACCATGCCGAGTTCACGCCTGATGTCATTCTGGATATGGGATGTTCAATCGGAGGGAACACGTTGCCTTTCGCCCGAAAGTTCCCGAAGGCAACAGTCCATGCCATCGATGTGGGTGCGGGAGTCCTACGGTACGGACACTGCCGCGCCGAGGAACTCGGTGTCGCAATCCACTTTTCTCAACAAGATGCCGAGCAAACGTCGCTTGCCGACGGCAGCGTGGATTTGATCGTCTCGCACCTCCTTGGCCACGAGACATCGCTACGCGGGTATCGCAACATCATGCTCGAGTGTCATCGACTGCTCCGACCGGGCGGGATGATGCTGCACACCGAGACTGAATGGTCGACCGAGAGAGACCCCTTCAACCAGTCGGTGCTGGATTGGGAAACCCACTACAACGGGGAGCCCTTCAAGACCACCCTCGACAAACTCGACAGTCCAACGGTGGCGCGCGATGCGGGATTCTCAGCCAAAAATATATTTGTTGAGCGCGCACCAAGCCAACGTGCCGGGGCAAAATACTATCAGGGGCGTTGGGCGATCTTCGGTGCCGTAAAATAAACTAGATTTCTAGAACAATATTACCGTAGAAATTTCGGCTTTCGAGCAATTCGTGTGCTTTGCGCGCGTCACCCAGCGGAAACCGCGCCGCCAATACGGGCCGCAAGTCTCCGCGCGCCAAAAAGCGCAGAACCTGTTTGATCGACTCTTTGGGTGTGAAGTGCGTCCCAGTCATAACTATCTGACTGCGCACCAAGAGACGTCGAATATCAACTAGCGTTTCGGTGGGTTCGATAGACCCCGCGCTAGATAAGCGGCCGTTGTAGGCCAACGCATCCAAACTTCTCTGCAGGACTTCACCGCCCACTGTCTCTAATACAACGTCGACACCGCGGCCACCTGTAGCGGCCCGCGCTTCTTCGGTGAGGTGCTGTGTTCGATAATTAATACCGACGTCAGCGCCGTCTTGTTGGGCCCGTCGTAGTTTTTCCTCCGACCCGGCACTTGCTACGATTCGGCATCCGGTCATGTGTGCGATCTGCACTGCAGCGCTACCAACGGCGCCCCCGACTGCATTGATCAATACGGTATCTTCGGGGCGCAGGTTGACTTTGCGCGCCATCTCCCAGGCAGTCGCATAAGCAACGAGCGATGTTGCTGCGTCAAGAAATGACACCTCGTCGGGCAGCAACAGAAGGCTGAATTGATTAACCTTCACGTACTCGGCATAGGTTCCCCACCGGGTGTGACCGAGCTTGTCGAAGGTTGCGCAGATGTTGTCGTGCCCTTGGGCGCAGTAACAAACAGGTTCCGCACAGGTTCCCTGGGAGACCGTCAGCACCGGCACGACCCGATCACCCGTCTTGAATCCGTTTACGCCTGGACCCACCTTGGCGACGGTGCCCGCGCCCTCAACGCCCAGAATGTGCGGGAAGGTAACCGACGCGTTCGGCACGTTGCCGTTGCGCACCAGCATGTCGAACCTGTTGATCCCCACGGTATCAATCTGAATTAACACTTCACCCGGCCCAACCTCGGGCGTCTCAACATCCTGCAGATGCAGAATATTGGCGGCACCATGTTCGGAGATAACGACAGCTTTCACGGTTTTCTCCCACTGGAGGCAGGCGACCGGCGCTAGAGGCCCGGCGCTTGTATCAGTCCAACTTTGTCAAAGAGCCGCCATCTTGTCGATGGCCACACCGCGCACACTTTAGGGTCTCCTTTGTTACTGATGATGGGCTGGAGTCCCCCGCTTCCCAGCTTGCCTAAAGACGCCCCATCCGGGGGGCCCGCATGCGAGACATTCCCTGACCAGCCGCCGACCGAGTTGGGCGGCCAGAGTGCGGAGCCTGAGCATCCGAGCGGGATTGAAGTGGGCGCGCATGTCAGCTTCACCATGCGCAAGCCCTCCTACGACAGCGCCTCGCATCCACGACCTGCTCAAATATGGCCCGATCACTGATGCCTAAGAACAGCTGCTGATTGGGCACATCTTCGAACACCAAACGAATGCGATCGTCGTGTCCCACTTCGATTCGGTCCTGAGGCACGGCGATAACACCATGATCGGGAAAGCCAACCCGGCCAAGATGTCATCGATAGAGGCCACGTCCTTTGCCTCGGTGTTGGCAAAATTGGTATCCAGAGTGAACAGGTCCTCTAGAAAGACGATCCCGGCTTCATCATCCACGAAATTCACGAACTCATGGCTGCCGACGCTGCATGAGAGCTCATCGTGGGGACGGAAGCTGCCTTCGCTCGTGACCCTAGGTGACCTCTGTGGCCGCTATACCCAACCGTGTTTTACGCACGACCACTCCGCCCGAAGTGCCCTCACACTCGACCTCGCCCGAAAAGGTCCCTAGCAGGTGGGTATCAAGGTCGGGTGGTACGAAGATGGAAAGGCCCGCCGTGTCCTTCAGCGGTCCGCCAATCGCATTTTTTGTGATGTTTCGTTGCGAGGACCGCTCGACGGTTCCGATATAGTGACACTGTGCTTTTGAATTTAGTGGTATGGAGGGCGCGCTCTTAACGTGACCCAAAGTTTTTTCAATGATGACTTCGTTCTACCAGCTGCATATGAGTCAACTTAGTCGGCGGCTGGTTTCTCCAATTTTTGCGGGCATTTTATCGGTCGCAGCATTCAACGCCGCGGCTGAACCGGCGGACGTTCTGGCCGATCACCCACTTGCCGGAAGCATCTGGTCGAACATCACTAAACAACTCACGACAATTGATGATGTCATCGCTGCCGCCGAAGTGGCGGAGGTGTTGCTACTGGGCGAGAAACACGACAATGCCACCCACCATCAACTGCAAGCTGCGCTGATCGACCGCATAGCCGCCAGCGGCAAGCGTACCGGGCTGGTCTGGGAAATGATCGAACCCACGAAAGATCACATCCTCGCCGATGCATACAATACCGGCGCAGCAGCGTTGGGTTCAGCGCTGAGTTGGACGGATAGCGGGTGGCCAGATTGGCTTGAATACGCGCCGATTGCCGCCGCTGCACTGCGCAACGGGGTCACGATGCACGGCGCTGCGTTATCGCGTCGCCAAGTGCGTGGACTACTCGGCAAAGAAATCGCCATCACCGAACTTGTCCAGCGAACGCTGGACGCGAGCCGGCGCGATGCCCTGTTGGACCAACTCGAAGCATCTCATTGCGGGGCCGTACCGCGCACGGCGTTGGCAGGAATGGCCGATGTACAAATGGCTCGAGATGCGGCTCTCGCGCGCGTGGTCTCTCAGATGATCGCCGACAAGACCTACCCCGTAGTGATCACAGGCGGCGGACACGCGCGGCGGGACCGTGGCGTGCCATGGCATTTGCCGCGTCGCACGACTCTTGTGGTGGCTTTTGTAGAGGTACAGCGCGGCGAGGAGAATCCGGCACTGTACCTAGATCAGGGTAGCGCGGACTTTATATGGTTCACGCCGCGCGTCGATGAGAAAGACCCCTGCTTGCGGTTCCGGCGCTAGCTGACCTCGCGCCGGCCTATGAGGGTCAAGCCGGCGACAGCGAGTACAAACCATCCAACAATAAGGATACCGCCGCCGAGGGGCGTCAGGACCGGGATCGGTACGGCGCCTGTTAGCGCGTGCAGGTAGAGCGACCCAGAAAACAACACGGTGCCTAAGAGGAATGCACCTGCGGTCACGTGTATAAGACGCCGCGGCAGGCCGGACGCACGATCGCCCGCAAGACCGATTGCGAGCAGCGCTAGCCCATGCCAAGCCTGATAATCGGCCGCCAGCCCGAACAAGTGCACCAGCTCCGGGTCTTCGATTACCCCGTGCCCGCCAGCCGCGCCGATTATAACCAGTGCCATGCCGTCTAAGGCAGCAAGAAAAAGCCAGGCAGGGAGCATGCGACCGACGCTCGTTCACACCATGCGCCAAGTCAAGTGCGTCTCCATGCTAGAATGTGACCGTGACGAACAACACGATACCGACCGTTCAAGCCGTACTGACAAAAGCCGATGTCGAAACCTACGCGGCGGACGGCGCCGTATGTTTGCGCGGCGTATACGACCCCCAAGTTGTCGCCCAGCTCCTCAGGGCTTGGGACAGAGTATCCGCGGACCCTTTAGCAAGTGGACTGATCCCGCCCGGTGCCGAGCATCGCGAGATCGGCGATCGCGCCAATATTATCAGCCGCCCGTCCTACGCGGTCGGTGCATTTCGCGACTTCATTCGGGCGTCACCCGCCCCCGCATTGCTCGGTGCGTTGCTCAGCGCTCGGGAAATCGGCTTCTACTGGGACACCATTTTTGAAAAGCGGCCCGGAAGCACATTTGAAACGAGCTGGCATACCGACGCCGGCGCAACAGCCGTTCTTGGTAACACCATGGTCAACGTGTGGACCCCCCTCACGCCGGTGAGCCGGGAAAGCAGTCTAGAAATCCTCGCCGGGTCGCATACAAACGATGTTCTCTATTGGCCCCGCTCCCCAAATGGAGTGAATCTTGAGCGCCCGCCCGACCGCATGTGGTGCCCGGATTACGAAACCGCGAGGGACGATCCAACGAACCGCTTCATCTCCTGGGACATGGAACCGGGCGACATCCTGCTGCTGCACCTTAAGACCGCGCACTACAGCCGCGGCAACCCAACGCCGCACCGTCGTGTGGCTTATGCCACCTGGTGGTATGGCGACGACGTGGTCTGGGATCCACGGCCGGAATGCGAGGAAGGCCACCCTGAGGCGCCGTTTGCCACGATGCCGCGCGGCGAGCGCCCCAACCATCCACTATTTCCCGTCCAGTGGCGGGCGGACGCCTAACGCATCAGTCGAAGAACGCGAAAGTTCGGATTTCGATGCTTTCACGCGGCGGTGCGCTGGGTGGCGTGCTCGGATCCTCGAAGGACCCATGCGCTGTGAAGCGCGCCCGGCCGTCACGTAGTGAATCGTAGCACTTGAAGGTCATCACTTCGTCCGATGTCATGTCAGGGAAGTAGAACCAGCGCTGCGCCGGATTGCAGACCACGTGATAGATTTCACCGACGCGTTCAGCGTGGCGGCGTTCGGCTGCAACCAGATCAGACGGCGCAAGACTCCGTGCGTCACAAATCGCGAGCGGATCGCGAAACACTGGACCTGCTGTCGGTCGCCAGGCCTGTATAATCGCCATTCGACCGGCCAACATTCGATCGGCATCATGGGGATAGAGATCGCGCACCCGTTGCGGACCCGACCAATTGGTATAGTCGTTATGCACTATGCGCACCGGTTCGCGAAGGTGACGCTGGGTCTGCTCGACCTGGTCGCCGTGCCGCAGCGTATGATCAAACACCACGACACGTGTCGCACCGGATTGTGCGGCGATCAATGACTCGATTTCGGGGTAGTACACGCGCCGAAGGGTTTCATCGTCATAGAAGTCGTCGACTGCACTAGGGCTGCTCACCAAACGGAATCCCGCCCGGTCGAGGCTCGTTTCACCAAGGTCGCGGCCATTGCCGATGGAGACATCAACCACGTCTTGACTGCCTTTGTGGTGCGTGATCCGCCCACCCGATTCATCAGAGCCACTTACAGGCTTGTCGCCCGTATAAACCGTGAACGTCAGCGCAGCCGTTGTGGCTACCACGTCTTGACCGGCGGCGACTTGACCTCAACTTGCACCGATTCCTCCAGCGCTTCGGATTGATGGAGCACGCCTTTGGAATGAAACCAGGTATCCCCCGGCAGGGCCACAAAGGTCTCGTCACCGATCCAGATCCTGAGTTTTCCCGAGATCAGGTGACAAGTCGTCTCATGATCATCGTGCCGGTGTGATGGCCCGAGACGTCCTTTTGGAAAACGGATCGAGAGCATCAGCATTGTGTCACTTTTCATATGCACGCGAACGCTGACCGGCGTGTCCACGTCCGATCCTTCTACTTTCTCGATGCGCTCGACAACCGCGGCGTCACCGGGCACGAAAACACTGTCGGTATTTTCAAGCCTGCTCGGCATAATTCGTCCCTTCTAAAATCACATTTTGCCCCTGCCAACTCACAAGATAGGATGGCCGCAATATTGCGCAAGCCGGTGGCGGAGGAGACGACGCTTATCGAGCCAGTTTGAGGAGATCTGCTCTATGCCGTCTATGGATGTCGTATCAAAAACTGATATGGCCGAGGTTGGTAATGCAGTCGAGGGTGCCCTGCGCGAGATAGGTACACGTTTCGACTTCAAGGGGAGTAAATGTTCCATTGAAATTGTCGAGGCGACCCTAGTCGTGACGGCGGATGACGATCTGAAATTAAAGCAGGTCGACGAATTGATCCGAGGATATTTGACCCGCCGCAAGGTCGATGCGGGTGCGTTTGAATTCGGTGCCGGCGAGAAAGCGTCTGGTAACACTATACGCCAAGTCGTCACCATCCAGCAGGGCATCGGCCGCGAGGTTGCACAGAAGATCACCAAAGCCGTGAAGGGCTCCAAACTGAAGGTCCAAGTCGCCATTCAGGGCGATGAACTCAGGGTCTCAGGGAAGAAACGTGACGACCTTCAGGCCGCGATGGCATTGATCAAAGACCTGAAGGTCGATCTTCCACTCCAGTTCATTAATTTCCGCGACTAGACCGCGATCGCGTGGCGACCCCGCGTTGAAACGAGGTAATTATCGAAAGCGGCGGAAGCCACCCTTGTAAAGGGTCGGGTATCTAGCCAAGAAAGAAGTCGGCGCAGAGCTGAGCCGTTTTTTCCAAGCCTTCGGGTGTCTTGGGGTCACCACCGACCGCATGCTTGGCGCCCGGAATAAGACCGGCAGCCTCTTCAAGGTAGGGGCGCAGCATGTCGGTCTCACCAGCCATCACCATGACGGGCAGCTTTAGGAGTGCAGCGCGGGGGCGCTTGTCGTAGCCCAAAGCCGCTCGATAATTGTGATGGTAAGTGCGGACCGACTTGAGGAGCTCCACCACTTCATCATGCATGGTGTCGGCATCGGAGAGCCCGAGCCCGCGCACGCCTTCTTTCGTCCGATTCCACCACGGCCAGAACATCTTGCCATCCCGCACCAAATGCCAGGCGCGCAACAGTTGTGTGCCTTCCATGTCGGGAGTCATCTCCGGCGCTTGATTGGCGAGAAGGTCTGCCTGATCCTTGGGCGAGTACAATCCCATGCCATCAATGACGAGCTTTTTGATCGTCTTCGGTTGTGCCAGCGCAGCCTCGATCCCGACGTTACCGCCGGTGTGGAAGCCGTAAACGTAGTACCTGTCCAAACCAAGCCCCGCCATGCCGCGCATCATCGCGTCAGCCATGTAATTGATGGTCACGGGAAATTTCTGTTGCGGGGAGGAATCACCGTTGCCAATCGTATCCGGTGCTATCACCCGAAAATGGCGTCCCATCGCGCGAATAAGTGGAATAATCGAGTAGGAACTCAAAGGCGAGCCGTGGAGCATGACCAGCGGCGGTGAATCAGCCGATCCACTGGTGCGATAGTGAATCTGCCCTTCCTCTATCTCGACGAAACCACGGTTTACTCGATCCGTCATGGTGAGTGCCCTCCTCGGCCCATTTGATTGCTCGACAGAAAGCGTTATCTGTCACGACGCAAACCCATAAAACCACATAAAATGATGTAAGAAAATTAGGGGGTCGCCTTCTGATCAGGTGACGAACGCCTTAGACTTTCTAGTCCAGGCCACCGACAAAGCATCGAAGGTGAAAAGAAATGCCCGCAACTGATTTGGATGTCGTTATCGTCGGCGCAGGCTTCTCCGGCATTTACATGCTGCACAAGTGCCGCGAGATGGGACTGTCGGCACGCGTTATCGAAGCTGGCACCAGCGTGGGCGGCACCTGGTACTGGAACCGCTATCCCGGCGCACGGTGCGACGTTGAAAGCATGACCTACTCCTATTCTTTCTTGGAAGACTTGGAGCAGGAATGGCACTGGCCAGAGCGCTACGCCGTCCAGTCGGAAATTCTGCGCTATATAAACCACGTCGCAGACCGGCTGGACTTGCGCGACAGCATTCAGGTCGAAACCAGGGTGACAGGTGCAGTTTTCGACGAGGCGGTAGACCGATGGACCGTGACGACCGACGGCGATGACAACTTCACCGCCAAATACTGCGTTATGGCAACTGGCTGCCTATCCACACCGAACCTGCCGACGTTTGAAGGATTGGACCAGTTCAAAGGTGATTGGCACCACACTGGTTTTTGGCCCAAAGAAGGTGTCGACTTTACCGGCAAACGAGTTGGCATCATCGGGACCGGGTCATCAGCTATCCAGTCGATACCGGTTATCGCCGCACAGGCAGACCACCTGACAGTGTTTCAGCGGACGCCGAATTTCAGTATTCCGGCTTGGAACGCGGTCATTCCAGACGAAGCGGAGCGGGCTTGGAAAGAGGCCTACCCCGAACTGCGCGCCCGCGCACGCGTCTCACCAGTCGGTGCAACATTCGACGCCCCCGACATCTCAGCACTGGATTATTCGGATGCCGAACGAGACGCGATTTTCGAAAAACGCTGGAACCAAGGATCATTCAATTTTCTCGCTGCGTTCAATGACTTAATGTCTAACAAGGTAGCCAACAAACACGCCGTCGATTTCGTCCATCGAAAGATTCACCAACGGGTCCATGACCCAGCCATTGCAGAGTTGTTGTGCCCGAAAGACCACCCTCTTGGTACCAAAAGATTGTGTGTCGATACTGACTACTACGAGGCCTACAACCGTGACAACGTCACGCTGGTGGACGTCAGGACAACACCAATAAGGCAGATCGTACAGTCTGGCCTTCAAGTTGGAGACGACACCTACCCGTTGGATGCGATCGTGTTCGCGACAGGGTTTGACGCGATGACCGGTGCATTGATGAACATCGACATCCGCGGCCGCGGTGGGTTGGCGTTCCGCGATAAATGGGCGGACGGCCCCAGCAGTTATCTCGGGGTTGCCGTTACCGGATTCCCAAATCTCTTCACCGTGACCGGGCCGGGTAGCCCGTCCGTGCTGAGCAATATGATGGTGTCAATCGAGCAGCACGTCGAATGGATTGCAGAGTGCATTAGTCATCTTGAGACGAATTCTGTTGCTACGATCGAACCTGACCAGGCTGCTGAAGAAACTTGGATGGCGCACGTCAATCAGGTAGCCAGTGAGTTGCTCTACGAAGAATCAAACACCTGGTACCTGGGCGCCAACATTCCCGGCAAGCCTCGGGTGTTCCTGCCCTACGTTGGCGGTGTTGGGCACTACCGAGAAGTCTGCGACGACGTTGCGGCTAAAGGCTACGAAGGGTTCCACCTCAACCCACGGCCAGCCTAAGTTGCGCCGGGAGCCTACCGCCGTCTATAGACGACGGTAAGGTTGTTGGCAGGCATCTCGACTGATTCAATGTGCTCGAGATCATTTCCCGTCGCGCATGCGATAACGTCTTCTAGGTTCCGGATGCCCCAAGCCGTATTGCGTGCACGCAGTGATTCGTCAAATGCGGCGTTGGTAGGCGCCGAGTGCTTACCGTTTTTGGCGTAGGGGCCATACATGAAGAGGTGGGCACCGGACGGGAGAAGCCGACTGGCCGCCGACATAAGGCCTTCGCAGGCCGCCCACGGCGAAATGTGGATCATGTTAATGTTGACCATCGCCACCACAGGTAAGTCAAACACGAGGTCAACGAGCTCAATTTCGCTTGCGTCTACCCGCATCGGCGGCCGGACGTTCGTCACGCCTTCATGCGCGACCCATGCTTTGATACTGTCATGCGCATCCTCGTTGAGGTCGCTGGGCTGAAACGTAAGATTGCTGAATGCGCCCGCAAAGAACGCAGTGTGCTGCCCGGTGCCGCTCGCCACTTCGAATACCAGTCCGTCGCCCTGCGTCGGGAGATAGCGCTCTAGCATTGATTGGATGGGCGCGCGGTTACGCTCACTAGACGCTGAATGCTGTCGCTGATCAGTGGTCATGTGGCGCGCATCACAATTTTTATCCTATTGTTCCAGCGCAATGGGGCGCCCAACTGGCTACTCGGCCAAACCGTTACCGTTTCGGTTTAGAAATGTCGAGGGCATTAGAAAATGAACGGTAAACAACGACGCCCGACATTGACACCGCTGCCAGACGCGGCATGCTCCCGCGCATCCCAGACCCAATTCAGGGCCCCGGGCACACTCACAACATCTGGAAGACCAACTTGGCTTCACCACTCCTTACCCTTCGCAATCTGGCCATCTCATTTGGCGGCGAGCCATTGCTCTCGGATGCCGAATTCTTCGTGCACCCGGGCGAGCGACTAGGCCTGGTTGGCCGCAACGGTTCGGGAAAATCAACGATGCTCAAGATCGCAGCCGGGTTAGTCGAGCCGGACAGTGGGGATCGCGTGGTGCAGCATGGCAAAATGGTCCGCTACCTGGCCCAGGAACCCGACTTGACGGGCTTTGCTACCACCCTCGATGCCGCAGTCAGCGGTCTAGGCCCGGCAGGGGATCCGCACCGCGCCGAACAACTTCTCCATCGCCTCGGTCTGACCGGGCATGAGCGGCCCTCGACGCTGTCCGGCGGTGAGCAGCGCCGCTGCGCCATTGCACAAGTTCTTGCGCCACAACCCGACATCCTTTTGTTGGACGAGCCGACAAATCACCTCGACCTTCCTGCGATCGAGTGGTTGGAGGCGGAACTTGGCAACACGCGAGCGGCCCTTGTCGTCATCAGCCATGACAGGCGATTTCTTAGCAATTTGACGCGCACTACTTTGTGGCTCGATCGCGGCCAGCTGCGACGGCAAGACAAGGGGTTTGCTGACTTCGAGACTTGGCGCGATCAGGTTCTTGAGGAGGAGGAGACCGCCCGGCATAAGTTGGACCGCAAGATTGTGGCCGAGGAGCATTGGGTCCGTCACGGCGTCTCCGCGCGGCGCAAACGAAATCAAAAACGGCTGCGCGACCTTTCTACGATGCGCCAGGGCGTCCGCGATCGGGTCGGTCCGACAGGGCGTGTCGCGATGGGGCAGAATTCAGCGGACCCATCTGGAAAACGTGTTGCCGAAGTAAAAGAAGCCGCCAAACGGTTCGGTGGTCGCACCGTTGTCACCGACCTCAATCTCGAGGTGCAGCGGGGCGATCGTCTTGCCATCGTCGGCCCCAATGGGGCAGGCAAGACTACAATTCTCAATATGCTGACCGGATCACTTAAGCCTGACGAAGGGTCAATCCGCCTCGGAGCGAACATCCGGCTCGTCTCACTCGATCAACGACGCGACAGACTGGACGCGACAACGTCGCTTCGCGACGCCCTGACGGGTGGCGGCGGCGACATCGTCGAAACGGGCGGGGGCGCGAAGCATGTCATCGCCTATATGAAGGATTTTCTCTTTACCGCCGATCAAGCGGGCACGCCATTGAGCGCCCTCTCTGGCGGTGAGCGCGGACGGCTCATGTTGGCGATCGCGCTTGCCCATCCGTCAAACCTCCTTGTCCTTGATGAACCAACCAACGACCTCGACCTCGAAACCCTAGACCTTCTCCAAGAACTGCTTTCGGACTATGCCGGCACGGTGTTGGTTGTCAGTCACGATCGTGACTTCATCGACCGTGTCGCCACGTCTGTCCTCGCGTTCGAGGGAGACGGCATCTGGACAGAATACGCCGGGGGATACAGTGACATGATTGTTCAACGCGGGGGAGGCGATCCACGCGAGACCCAACCAAAGAAGGTCCGCCCATCAGGAAACCGCCGGACACCTGCGACACTACCTGCAGTGGCGACGCCGCGTCGGGCGAATGGCCGTCTCGGTTTCAAAGAAAAACACGCGCTGAAGGTGCTCCCTGAGCGTATCGCCACGCTGGAACGCGAGATCGAGACGCTCGACACGCTCCTTGCCGACTCCGCCCTATATACGCGCGACCCCTCAACATTTACCTCCAGCGTGGAGCGGCGAGAGAATGCACGGCAAAATCTCGCAAAAGCCGAGGAGGAATGGCTCGCCCTTGAGGTCTTGCGCGAAGAATTCGAGCCCTAAGGCGCCAACCAGCGGGCCGCGCCCGCACCGGCGGCACGCCCCGTCGCAAAGCACGCCGTGAGCAGATAGCCCCCCGTCCTGACCTCCCAGTCGAGCATTTCCCCCGCGCAGAAGACGCCCGGCATGGTCTTGATCATGTAGTCCGGGGTGACGGCTTCGCGCATCACACCCCCAGCTGAGCTGATCGCTTCGGCGACCGGCCGCGGCGCCTGAAGTTCCAGCGGATACGCCTTGACGAGTGCAGCGAGCCGAGCGGCATCCGCGTGACCTTCCGTGCCTCTGCCTTCTCGAAGTAGCGCCGCCTTGGCACCTGTCAGGCCTACGGATTGCCGCAGATGATTGGCACGCGAACGTTTGCCGCGCGGCCGCTCCAACCGCTCCCGGATCTGGGATTCGCTTCGATCCGGCAAAAGATCGAACGAAAGTTTTGTAGTGCCATCGCGGGCGATAGCGTCACGCAGGATCGACGATAATTCGTAAACCGCCCCCCCTTCGATGCCATTTGCCGTGATGACGACATCACCACGCGCGCGCTCCCCCGCGGCCCGCAGCCCGACGCCCTTCAACGGCGTGCCCTCAAAGCGTTCAAGGAAGTGTGCGCTCCACGCAACGTCGAACCCAACGTTCGACGGTAGAAATGGCGCCATCTCAACTCCGCGCGACGCAAGCCACGATTGCCAATGTCCATCACTCCCTAATCGCGGCCAACTTGCGCCACCGAGCGCGAGGACCGTCGCATCAGCATTAACTTCAACGGGACCATCGGGCGTTTCAAACATCAACGCTCCCGCACTACCCCAACCTTGCCAGCGATGTCGTGTGTGTAGGGTTGCACCAGCATCTGCGAGACGCCGCAGCCAAGCACGTAGCAATGGCGCCGCCTTGAAACCGACCGGGAATACCCTGCCGGAAGACCCGACAAACGTCTCAATACCTAAATCTGTTGCCCACTGGCGTACAGCGTCAGGCCGGAACGCATCGAGTGCTGGTTGCAACCACGACTGCGTCGCGCCAAATCGTTGCACGAACTTTTCGTAGGGCTCGGCATGAGTGACATTAAGTCCACTTTTTCCGGCGAACAGCAACTTGCGGCCCGGCGACGGCAACGATTCATAAAGATCGACCGACACGCCTTGACCACCCAAAACCTCTGC
>JAPKDI010000282.1 GCA_026421105.1 Alphaproteobacteria bacterium
GTCACCTGACCACTCGCCTAAAGATTGCGGTCGGCGCCTACGACCGCACCCTGCCGCTGATGGCAGGGTTGGTCGGCGTTGATGATGTGGTCGCCGAATACGTGACAGCGCCGCTGGAGGAGATCTTTGCCCGGGCGTTCGATGACCAAGCCTATGACATCACCGAACTGTCGTTTAGCAACTACTTGTACTTAACGTCGACCGGCAATTGCCCCTATATCGGCTTGCCGGTGTTCCCGTCGCGGTCGTTCCGACACTCGACAATATTCATCAGAACGGACCGTGGTATCCGAGGGCCGCGTGACTTGGCTGGCCGCACTGTCGGAGTCCGTGAGTTCTCTATGACCGCAGCGCTGGTGGCACGTGGCGTTTTGGAGGATGATTTCGGGGTTCGCGCCGCCGACGTGCGGTGGCGTTATGGCCCGGCCGACGCGGGGGACAGCGATCCGATCGTGCGGATGAAACCACACGGTATCGAACTAGAGCCGCTTGCCGGCGGTTCAAACCTGTCGGACGCGTTGCGCGACGGCACCATAGACGCGCTGGTGGCGTATAAGCCGCCGCTGGCGTTCCTAGACGGCGCGCCGAACGTCGACCGCCTATTCGTCGACTACGAAGTAATCGAGGCCGACTATGCGCGCCGCACCGGCATCTTTCCGATCATGCATCTGCTTGGCATCCAACGGGAGTTAGCAGAGCGCGACCCTGGGCTTTGCCTGCGAGTGTGTGATGCGTTTGAGGCATCCCGGCGCTATGCGGTCGAGCGTACTAACGAGTGTCAGGCACCGTTCACCAGCCTGCCCTGGGCGCCCAACGAGGCCGAGCGATCACGGCGGGTTCTGGGAGACAATTTCTGGTCCTACGGGGTAGACGTTAACCGGCCAGCGCTTGAATCCCTGTGCCGATATTCTTATGCCCAGGGCATATCCACCCGGCCGGTTATGGTCGACGAGTTGTTTGCTCCGACGACGTTGAGTTGGGCGCCAGGCTGAAGGTACTTATGTAGTATTCCCTAGAAGGCGCTGTCAGACGAATGAGAACTCGTCGCCGCTACTAAGTGACGTCGTGGCGGCATTGCAGCGACAATGAATGCGTTTGTATGGCATTGTCAGAGTAAATTGGCTTGAGCCAGTAAGGTGAGTTCCCTAGCCTCAACGGATGAAAAATCCCTTCCGCTATTTCAATAGTTCGCCCGAAATCATTCGCCTCACGGTGATGATGTATGTCCGGTACCCGTTGTCGCTGCGCCAGGTCGAGGACCTGCTGTTCGAGCGCGGTATCGATATCTGCCACGAGACGGTACGGTTCTGGTGGAACCGGTTCGGCCCGATGTTCGCCGCAGAGATCAGGAAACGGCGCGTTGTTCATCATTCATATTCGAACTGGCGTTGGCACCTGGACGAGGTTTTCGTCCGGATCAATGGTGAAACTCATTATCTTTGGCGCGCAGTTGATCACGAGGGCGAGGTGCTCGAAGTTTTTGCGACGAAACGACGAAACCGCAGGGCAGCACTCAAATTTTTGAAGCGTGCGATGAGGCGCTATGGGCAACCAAAGGTGATTGTGACGGACCGGCTCCGGTCGTACCGGGCGGCGATGAAAGTGATCGGAAATACGGAAAGACAGGAATGCGGCCGGTGGCTTAATAATCGGGCTGAAAATTCACACCAGCCATTCAGGCGACGGGAAGGCGCGATGTCGAAATTCCGGGACGTAAAGACCTTGCAGAAGTTTGCCTCAATTCATGCTTCGATCCACAATCATTTCAATCTCGAACGTCATCTCAACCGCCGCGAAACCTTCAAAGAAAATCGCACTGCCGCGTTGGCCGAATGGCGTCAACTTGCAGCCTGATAACCCTGGGGTGTAGGTTTTACAGGTCCGCTCTAGTTAGTCTGACAATGCCACGAGTGCGTTTTCTAAAAGTTCTATAAGTGCGGATACTTCGCGAATTGTAGCAATCAACTATTTTTTTATGTAGTTACCCGAAACGCCCAGCCGACGCGCGATCAGGTGATCCACACTCACCGGGCCAGGCCCCGTGACAATCAACCAGATGAACATAATGACGTAGAGGACTTGCGGCAGGTACAAGAACCAATCCAGCCAATCCAACGGCCCCAGGCCTGGTGGAATGGCGTGATAGATTTCCACCGTCGCGATGGCGACAATCATGGCGATGGTGAGGGCAATCGAACAGAACGTCGACAAAAGCCCGATGATCAAAAACATTCCCCCAAAGCATTCGACCGACGCCAAGAACACAGACATGAATTCAGGAAACGGAATCCCCGCTTCAATCATCGTCTTGAGCAGGCTCTCGCCATGTTTGGCACTAAACAGCTTATTCCACCCGGAAATTGCAAAGAACGCGCCCAAAGATACACGTGCCAACAGGATAGGAGCCCACTGCCAACGGGGTTCGCCTTGAAGGACACGGCTAAGTAGAGAACCAAAATCGGTTAGACCCATCCTAAATTTACCTCCTAACAATTTAGAAACATCCGAACGCGTCGGGCAATAGAGCACAAGTTTTCTCAGCGACCGGATAGCGGCATTAGTATCTAGACCGACATTTCCCAGATGACATCCAACTTCGTGGAAATTGTACCACTGTCCCAACGCCAAGG
>JAPKDI010000283.1 GCA_026421105.1 Alphaproteobacteria bacterium
GCTTGGTCATCATTTTCGCCGTGGTCAACGGCCCCTTCCTCGCCGCAGGTTTGGCGCGGATCTTCAACCCTTGGGCAGAGATTGCCTACCCGACAAAAACCAAACTCGACCTCAGAGCAAAGGATCTGGTGGTGAAGGAGGGGGACAGCGCAAAGATTATCATCGACGTTTCCGGCGTCGTTCCCGACACGGCGAAGTTCTCTCTCCGCACCGGCGACGGAAAGCCTCGCGAAATAGAACTCACCATCACCGACGGCCGCTGCGAATACGCCGTCGCCTCCGCTTCGCGTGACTTCAGTTACCGGATCAAAGCCGGGGACGCGCGCAGCGACTGGTATGAGGTGCGGGTGATCGCCGCACCGCGCATCAAGAACGTGCAGGTTGGGCTCGAGTTTCCCCGCTACCTCGAGCGCGCGGCCGAGACGGTCGAAGCGTTAACCCTGACCGTGCCACAGGAAACAAAGCTCCGCTGGGAACTCACCCTCGATCGCCCCATCCGCGAGGCAACGCTCAACCGTGACGGCAAAGAACCACTACCACTACAGGTGACCAACGGCGGCCGTCAGGTTGTCATTGAAGACGAGGCGAAAGCCTCACGAGGCTACAGTTTTTCCTGGGTAGAAGACGAACACGGATACGATTTCACGAGCCCGCGTTATTACCTTCAGGTTGCCTCGGACCAGGCGCCGTGGGTCGAATTAACGGCGCCCGAATCGAACCTCGTCGCGATGATCGGTCGTCCGCTCAGCCTTGCTGTCCGCGTCCAGGACGATCACGGCATTGGCTCAACTGCCGTCGCCTATCGTGTCAATCAACGTGATGAAGTGGTCGTTGAACTCAAGCTCTCCCCTCAGAGTGGGCAGGGCGACCAGCCAATCGACTGGGACTACCGGGAGACGCTCTCCGATTTAAAAATCGGCGACACCGTATTCTTCACGATGGAAGTCAGCGACCGTTACCCGGGGCAGGACGGCCCGCATGTCGTTCGCTCGGACACCCGGCGGATGACATTCCTCTCCAAAAGAAATTATCTCAAACAGATCCAGAAGAAGAAAGACAGCCTGCTCTCGCGCGTCCAGACGATCTACCGGCAGCAGCGTTCGGCGTTTGAGAGCGTGCGTAACCTTGAACCGGACGCCGACAGCTATATGCAGACCTGCCAGATCGAAGCGATCCGGCAAGAACTGGTGCGAGACCAGCTCAAGGGAATTGCGGAACAGGTGAAGTTATTGCTTGATGACCTCGCCGTAAACAAGGTCTCGGATGCTCCCACGGGCGAGTCCCTTGAGCACGTTCGTTCAGCCTTGCTCAGCATCGCTGAGACACACCTCGCCAACGCGGCATCCCGCTTGCGACACCAGTCCGGGGTGGCAGGGGGCGATACTCAGGAATTGCCCGACCCTTCATCCGCAGCACGTGCCGTCAATACCGCCGCCCGCGAGTTGGGCAGTTTGGTTTTGCTCCGATCCATTGATACGGCGCAGGAAGTCTACGCACGGGAAGCCCGTATGCTGGCGCAGGTCCAAGCGTCCTTGCGTTGGCGGGCCGTCCAAGCCATGTCGGCTGAGGCGGGAGTTGCTCTCTCCAAAGAACAAGATGAATTGGCGCAGTGGACTCATCGTCTGCTCTCCGATCTTCAAAATGGGATGCGGTATGAGAAGCGACCGTTGGCCGTTCTCCGGTTGAAGCAAAGTGTCAAGGGTTTGCAGAAGGCCCGGATTGAAGAGCGGATGCGTCAAACTGCGGTATTGATCACACAAGGCCAAGCCGCTCAGGCGGAGCGTCTTCAGGCCGAGTTGATCACGACTTTGCTCGATGCGGAGTTCAGTGTGCGCCTCAGTGGGGCGTATACGACCCTGATCAAAACCCGAGATCAGATGCGTTTACTCGTCAAAGTTCAGGCGATGCTCCGCGAACAATGTGCCGCTATGTCAGCTCAAGCCTTTGAGGCAGGTGGTGCTGATGCCGCAAAAGCCCAAGAGAAAGTTCGCAAGCGCTTACTGACCTTGCTCTTGCCGACCGTTCCTGCTCCGCGGTCCCAGCTCTTTGATGAAACTTTCCCACAAGCGCCTCCGGTTCAAGCTCTGTTGAAGGACGCCGATCGTGCGATGGCGGAAGCGCTGAAGCAATTCACTGCCGGCAAACAAGACGCCGCCATCTCACAGCAGCGCGAAGCAGAGCAGGCACTGACTCACCTGGCGGAGCTCGTGGATCGGTGGTCCGTGGAGCTGGGGATTCAGACGCTAGGCCTAAGTAATCTGGTCGCCGTCACAAGCGATCGTCTTGCCCTCATCGAGGAATACGAAGCGAAGGTGATCGAGCTCCTTGAGAAAACCGATATTGCGGCGGCGGACGAGCAGAAAGTTAATGGCCTGGCTGAACCTCAACTTCTACTGACCGAGGAACTGGCCGCGTTTAACGGTGACCTCGTGAAGCAAAACCAATCGAATTTGGATCAAGATATCCCGCCGTTGCTAAGCCGGATGGAGCGGGCGGAACGAGCGATGCGTCGTGCCGTCACATCACTGAAGGCGAACGATGCCGACCAGGCGCTCGGTTACCAGGAGCAAGCGGCCGATATCCTGGCCGAGGCCTATGCGATCGTTACCACACAAAACGAACA
>JAPKDI010000284.1 GCA_026421105.1 Alphaproteobacteria bacterium
ATTGCCGACGAGTTGTTGGCCGAAATCCGGTCCGGCAAGTTCGCGGTCGGCGCGATGATGCCAACGGAAATGGAACTGCGCGAACGCTTCGGCGTCAGTCGCCACACCATTCGCGAGGCCATTCGGCAATTGGACGAGATGGGCTTCCTCATTCGGCAGGCTGGCCTTGGCACCATCGTTAAGGCGAGCGAAGCCAATGGAACGTATACCCAATCGATCGAGTCGCTGGACGCGCTCTTGCGCTATCCACCGGACACGACGCTCGAGGTGCTCTCGAGCGACCCGGTTTCGGCAACGCCAGCACTGGCCGAGACCCTGGGCTGTAAGGAGGGCGACGACTGGATGCGAATCAGCGGTCTACGGTCGCTTAAAGACCAAGGAAAACCGATCTGCTGGACCGACGTTTATGTCATCCCCGAGTACGCGAGCATTGCTGACGAAATCGGCAAAGAACCAGGCCCGGTTTACAAGTTGGTCGAATCGCTATTCGGCGAGCACGTCGTCGAGGTCAAACTCAACCTGTTTGCCGAGAGCGTCCCGGAAAGCGTCGCCGAGGCCTTGCAGGTTGAAGCAGGAACCCCTGCCCTCGTTGTGGTGCGCCGGTATACCAGCCATAAGCGCCGCGTTTTTGAGGTGTCGGTCAGCATTCACCCAAAGGACCGCTTTACTTATTCCGCGGAACTGCGCCGCGATTGGTGATGGCTGGCCTCTAGGGCCTAATGTCCGTACAATTTTCGTCTAGTATGACCTTCACATGATCGAGGACGCCGAAGATGACTGCCATTGCTGAGAAATTCGAAGATGAGGCACCCGCCGACGCGGCGCCTGCACTTATCTCGCGTACCCTGGCGCGGTTCGCCCTCGACCTCGAACTCGCTGAGACCCCCGCGCACGTTGTCGAGCGTGCGAAGCTCAACATCCTTGATTGCTTCGGCGTTGGACTGGCCTCGACCACATTCGACTTTGGTCCCGTGACCCTCAATGGCGTGCATGCCTTGAGCGGCGATGGCGACTCGCCCATCCTCGGCAGTGCCGTCCGGCTGCCTTTGCGCGACGCGGTACTGGTCAACGGCACGATGATTCACGGGCTTGATTACGACGACACCCACGCCGACAGCGTGGTGCATTGCTCAGCCTCCGCCTTGCCGGTGGCGCTGGCGATGGGCTTACGCATGGGTTCGAGCGGCGCCGAAACGATGACGGCCTACTTGGCCGGGGTAGAGGCCGACGCGCGGATCGGCATGGGCGCCAATGGCGGCTTTCACAAACAGGGCTATCATCCCACTGGGCTGGTTGGCGCTTTCGGCGCAGCGCTGGCGGCAGGCCGCTTGATGGGGCTGGACGAAGAACGGCTTGTTATGGCGCAAGGCATCACCTTGAGCACGACATCAGGCGCGATGGAATTTCTTGAGGACGGTGCCTGGACCAAGCGGATTCACCCGGCCTGGGCCGGAGTTGGTGCAATCACCGCCGCATTTATGGCGCAAGCCGGGTATATCGGCCCCACGCGCGCCTATGAAGGACGCTACGGGCTTTACAATGTCTTCGCCGCACATGATGTGGCGACGGAACCCGCCAAAGCGGTAGCCAACCTCAACAAGACGTGGGAACTGATGAACGTGGCGTTCAAACCGTTCCCTGCGTGTCACTTCAATCATGCATTTGCAGACTCCGCCTTGGCGCTGCGCAAAGAACACAACCTGAAGCCTGACGATATCGAAGAAATGGTCGCCCTGATTCATGAGAAACAGGTGCCCGTGGTTTGCGAACCCGAAGCCAAGAAAAAGGCACCGGCGAATTCGTACGACGCGAAATTCTCAGTCCATTACACGATGGCGGCCTCCATCGTGCGCGGCCAATTCACGCTGGATGAATTGGAGGACGACGCACTGCACGATCCAACGATCCTCGATCTTTGCAGCAAGGCGCGTTACGAGGTCGACCCCACGTCACTTTTCCCACGCTATTACGGTGGTGAGGTGATTGTGCGCACCAAAGACGGGCGCGAGTTGCGGCACCGCGAAACGCACAATCGTGGCTCGGACAAAAATCCGCTGAGCACCGAAGATATTCTCGCCAAGTTCCGCGACAACGCGGGACGGGTGTTCGATACGGCGCGCACCGACCAGGTGATCGATGCCGTGATGGGCCTCGATACGGCGCCAGATCTATCGGTGCTGTCAACCGCATTGACTAAATCAAGCTGATTTGACACAGATCAGGGCGGGACAGGCTAGGAAAGCCCCGCCCTGCGTGCTACTCAGCGCCGATGACAAACGGTGACGCCTCCTCCCCGCACGCACTGGTGCAGACCTTTCTCCACCAAACCGATAAAACCGCTGATTCGGCGAATGACCTGAAGCTTTTTGTAGCCAAGGTCGAGGCGCCGACGCTGGCCGCCAAAGTCCGATCGGTGCTTATCTTTCGGCAACAAGGTCACTTCGATAAGGCCATGTTGGCAATGTCGGAAGCCAATCGCGACCAGGTCCTTGCCTTGCGCAAGATTCATTCGACCCTCTCGGGTGTGACCGGAATGCACTATCCGATGGTTGTGTTCGAAAAATTTCGCCAGCAGCCACCGTTTGAGATTGGCGTGGC
>JAPKDI010000285.1 GCA_026421105.1 Alphaproteobacteria bacterium
GGCGAGAGCTTAAAGCCGACGAGATAATCCAGTGCACGGCGGGCGAGATAGGCATCCACCAGCTCAATGTGAACCTCGCGCGGGTGGTTGAATGCTTCCTTGACCGCTCCCTTAGTGATTTCATGGAAGACAACGCGCTTCACATCAATGCCGTCGAGCAGGCCGCGTTCGCGCAACAATTGCTCAATATGCCAAGAAATGGCCTCGCCTTCGCGATCCGGATCGGTTGCGAGATAAAGCGTCTCGGCGCCGTCGAGTGCATCGATGATGGCCTTGATCGGCTTTTCCGCACGGGAATCTACGGACCAGTCCATCTCGAAGTCTTCTTCCGGGCGAACGGAGCCGTCCTTCGGAGGCAGATCACGGATATGTCCATAAGAAGCCAGGACGGTGTAATCCGTACCCAGATACTTATTAATGGTCTTGGCCTTGGAAGGCGATTCGACGACAACGACGTTCATGAAAACCGTTTTCGCTTTCGTTTGGTAACCGCAACGATGACACTCAGGCGCAGCTTTTGGCGACTCAAAGAGCTGCGTCCCGGTTGCCCGGAAGCCGTTCCCGGAGACCTGCCAATTCGAATTTAAGCAGGATTGTCCGTACGACAGGGCCGGTTAATTGGCACCGCCGCACGATTTCGTCAACCGCGGCAGGTTCTGGCGACAAACATTCTATGATGGGTTGGCGTGCTTTTTTGTTTTTAGGCTCAATCTTTAGACGGGGTTGTTCTATCATGATATTGGTGCTTTGGGGTGCGCGCGCACTGCGTTTGAGCGTGGTGCGGACGACCTCAAAAACGTCGTTGGCATCGCACACGAGGATTGCGCCTTCGTAGATCACCCGGTTGGCCCTGTAGGCACGGGGGTCAATTGGTGGCCGCGGGACAGCGAGAAAATTTAGCCCGGTCAACTCGGTGTGCCGGAGCTTTTCAGGCGGATGCGGGATTCTTCGCCGCGCAGCAGTCGCTTGATGTTGTCGGTATGCCGGGCCCAGACCAGTACTGCGAGGAAGGTCGCGATGGCCGCGACCTGCGGTCCACTGAGGAACCAAGCCAGCACGGGTGCGGTTGCAACAGAGATGAGCGCGGCTAGGGATGAATAGCGTAACACCAGTGCAACGATGATCCACGTGGCCAGTACCGCAAACCCGGTCAGCCAAGATAGGCCGAGCAGTACACCCATGGTTGTCGCCACGCCCTTGCCGCCATGAAACCGCAGCCAGACCGGGAACAGATGTCCCAGCACAACAGCAATGCTGGTGAAAAACGTGATGTCGGGGCCGAAGACGAGATGGGGGACGTAGACTGCCACGAACCCCTTGGCTATATCGAGGAACAATGTGGCGGCGGCTAGTTTCTTGCCACCTGCGCGCAGGGCGTTGGTGGCGCCGATATTGCCGGACCCAACCTTGCGCAAATCTCCCTTGCCGGTGAAGCGCGCGAGTATCAGGCCGAACGGAATGCTGCCAATGATATAGGCGCCGATGATAGGCGGCAGAAAGACTTGCCAGCTATAGATCACGTTCTTCCAGTCGGGGACCGAGAATGTAGACTGGAAGATGCTCCAGTAGAAAATGATCGAGCTTGCGCCGTCTTCGGCCACTGTTTCCTCCCGGGCTAGGCGTCGGCTGTAAAGATAGTTCGACCGTCAACCACGGTGCGAATGACTTGACCCTGTACCAGCCGGCCTCCAAAGGGTGAGTTCTTGGATTTGGAGATGAAGGTGTCGGGGTCGATGCGGGCGGGCTTGTCCGGGTCGAAGATCACAAGATCGGCTGGCGCGCCAGCGTAGAGCCGCCCGGTCGGCAGATTGAGCAGTCGCGATGGTGCTGAGGTCACTTTTGCCAGGGCGTCGGGTAATGAGAGATGGCCGTTGTGAACAAGTTCGAGGGTTAGGGCGAGGAGGGTCTCCAGCCCTGAGGACCCGAACTCGGCCAGCTCGAATGGCAGTCGCTTGGATTCCTGATCCTGCGGGAAGTGATCTGACGCAATGCAGTCTATGGTGCCATCTGCCAGCCCTGCGACGATCGCCTGACGATCATCTTCGCTGCGCAGCGGCGGCGAGAGTTTGGCAAAGGTTCGATATTCGCCTACTGCCAGTTCATTGAGGGCGAAATAAGGCGGGGCGGTGTCGCAGGTCACGCGCAAGCCGGCTTCTTTGGCCGTACGAATGCGGGCAACGCCTTCAGAGGTCGAAACATGGGCGGCGTGGTAACGCCCGCCAGTCATCTTCACGAGTGAGATATCCCGATCGAGCATGATGGTCTCGGCCTCGTTGGGGATGCCTGGTAGACCCAGCCGTGTCGAGAGTTCACCCGACTGCATAACACCACTTGCAGACAGATTGGGCTCTTCGGCGTGCTGCACGATTAACGTGTCAAAGGCGAGAGCGTATTTCAGCGCACGAGATAGCGTTTTGGCATTTGTGACTGAGCGGCGGCCATCAGTAAAAGCTACAGCACCGGCTTCCTTTAGTAGGCCCATTTCAACGATTTCATCACTGTTGCCGCCACGAGTGACAGTGGCGTAACCAAAGACCTTTACTAGCTTTACGTCACGCGCACGTCGGGCGACGAATTCGAGAACTGAGGAATCATCTA
>JAPKDI010000286.1 GCA_026421105.1 Alphaproteobacteria bacterium
GTAGCCTGCTGAACACGGATATCCGAACGGGCAAAGACGTACGGAGATTGACGCGCAAGTCTACTTCATCTTAGACCCTGCACTAACTCGAGAGGGGAACTCGGTGTTCTTGAGAAATTTCGTTCAGAATATTGGTAAGCCTATATGTATGGCTAATAGTGCGCCCAAGAATCGGATCAGCGATCTCGAACCGCCACTCACCACCGAAGCCAAGAGATTTGTCCACGCTAACATATGTGCCTGAGAACAAGATGTAGCAGGCCGGTAGATTTGGGATGCGATCTGCCAGCTTTGCCAACATCTCATCGGGATGCATGAAGATATTCACGCCTACATCTTGGTACGAGCGACCGTCGACCCAACTGCGCAACACAAGGTCATCCCAATGTTCGCGCAAGTCGGCCATCGGCCAGAACCGGGGCGCGAGCACGTTGGGGTAGGCTTGCTTGCTCCAGACGATGCTAGTCCGTTCCAACTGCCGGTCGGTATGGTCGCTGCCGACCCCGATAAACAACTCGCCACCGTCGTGGAGAATGACGATCTCGACCTCGCCGGACGTTTCGGCGTTGTGGATGAAAACCTCATCGTCGGTAACGAGATTGTGCGGCGATATTGGATACACCCTCGGTGCCGGGACATCGAATGCGATACCCACGCCGACCTTAGCCACCTCCTCTTGATGCGCCACCGCATCCTCTGGATTACGGGTGGCCGAACCAAAGTTGTACATGCGGTCCAACGCGACGGATCGCTTTTCGGTTTTGCCATCGGCGTGCTCGATCTCAATGTCTACTGTCATAAGCCAAACTCCATTTGATCGAGCGCCAAGGGATCAATTCCCGCGCCGCGGTGACGCTGCCACAGCCACATCCGTTTGAGATTGCGTGGATTGCTCAGATCATCTTCATAGGCTAGCCGCCCATGTAGGGTCGACCTATTATTACTAATCAAGACATCACCGCTCTCCATCCGACATTGCGTGACTAATGCCGGGTCAGCCAAAAGTTCATCGAGAAGATCAAGAGCAGCACTCTGACCATATGTTAGGGGTGTACCCGCAAGCCTCATCCCAGGCTCCACCATGACGCGGGCGTAGTGGACATGCAGGTCATTTCCGGCCGTCTGAAAGATCGGCTTGACGACCGTGGCCGGGCCACCCGGCCACGTGTGTAGTTTCGGCGGCAAAAAGTGAAACGGTTGATAAAGTAGTGCTAGAAGATCTGGGTTTCGCGCGGCATAGGCTTCATGCAGCGCGTACGCCGAGATGATCGTGCTGTCACCACCGATCTTGGCCTGCCGGTAGCACGCCAAGAAAACATAGTCCGGCGGACGCGGCTCAAGGCATCCATTGTCGGTATGCGGCCGGGACAGCGCCGTCGTTGCGCCAATGCGAGTCGGGTCCTGGTATGCGCCTTGGTGATCGGTCACCGTGAAGAGGCGGCGGTCCTTGCGCAACCCCTGGCGCACCGGGCGGCCGAAATAGTTGCCAGCACCCCATGTCGCGATCTCAGCACCGGTCTCATCAAATGACCCCAAGCCTAAGCCCCTGACGATCACGAACCCCGGGCCGCCGTCGAGCCGATCCAAGATTCCTGGAACCGCTCCAACCAGAGCCGGCAATCGAATGTCCTCTTGCTCAACGTCGTCGAGTTCCAAGCTGTGGCGGCGCACAGCAGCGACCGCCTCGCGCAGTTGATACGCAACCTCTGACGCCACCTCGACCACGCAGCCTTCATTGGTGATCTGTTCGGGTTCGAGCAGCCAAGAAGGTGGAGACTGCCCGGAGAAAATCGCCGGCTCATCACATGCCGCGAGGTCGATGTTGCGTTTGAGAAGTGTCACGAGCGGCCTTGTCCTAATCTTCCTGATGACTAGCGGGTGGTCGGCCCAAGATCAAATCTGCAGCCTTCTCGGCGATCATAATGGTCGGGGCGTTGGTGTTACCGCTGGTGATGCGCGGCATTACCGACGCATCTGCGACGCGCAAGTTAGCGATACCGTGAACTCGCAAGTCGGAGCCGACCACACTGTCCGGACCATGGCCCATTTTGCAGGTCCCGACGGGATGGAACGAGGTGGTGACGTTCGAGGCAATCCAGTCATCGATTGCGGCATCATCTTGTATGTCGCTGCCGGGCGCGATTTCGCCAGATCGGTACTGGTCAAGCGGGGCTTGCGCGGCGATGTGCCTGATCCGGCCTAACGCGCGCCGCATCACGAATCTATCGCCCTCGGCCGAAAGGTAGCGCGGGTCAATGGATGGCTTGGCTTCGGGGTCGGCCGAGGTGAGCGTGATACGCCCACGACTCTCGGGGCGCTGACGATACGCGTGCACCGAGAACCCTTCTTTTTCCGCTCGACGCCAGGGGTTTTCGACTACCAGACTCGGGATCATGGTCATTTTCAAATCCGGTACATCGAGTGCGGGGTCGGAACGCGTTACGGTGCAGCAACGCAGCGGGATAGAGGACCCTGGACCCGTCCCGAACAGGTACGACCGTGCGACGGACACAGCGGCTCGATCCAAGCGGAGATGCCGCCGAAGGCTTACCGGTGCACTCGCTTCGTAGGCCGCATAGATCCCGACATGATCTTG
>JAPKDI010000287.1 GCA_026421105.1 Alphaproteobacteria bacterium
GCCATCACTCTCGATGCCAACTCGCCTCATGCCCACAACAACCTGGGCAATTCGCTCTTTGCGCTGGAACGCTATGAAGAAGCTATTGCCGCTTACCATTGCGCGATTGACCTGGATACCTCGCTTGCCATCGCCCATATCAACCTCGGCAACACTTTGCGGCTTATGGGACGCCATGGAGAGGCGATGGAGGAGTTCAGCAAGGGCCTCGAAATCGATCCAGACGACCCTCGCGCACTCAACGGTCTAGGCTTAGTGCTACAGGCTTTTAACCGCCACACCGAGGCCGTCGAAACGTTCAAACGCGCAATAGCCATCGATGATAGCTATCCCGAAGCAATGAACAACCTCGCCGCCACCTATCAAAATTTAGGCCGCTACTACGAATCCATCAGCACTTACAACGACTTGATCAAACGTCACCCCGATCTTTCTCAGGCCTATTTCAACCTGGGCAGTCTTCTTCAACTTGTGAACCGACATGACGAGGCTGTCACCGCGTTCCGCGAGGCGCTCAATCGGAATCTCGGCAACAATATTGTCTACCCGTATCTCGCGCACGGCCTAATGCAGCAATGCAGTTGGGATAACCTCGAAGCCATTATTTCGCGGGTTCTTGAAAATACGGAAAAAGACATCCAGAAGGGCCAGGGCATGACGGTCCCGCCGTTCGGCCTGCAGAGCATGCCCGCAAATCTCGATCTGAGAATGCGCACCGCGCAACATGTGGCGCAAATTGCCGAACGAGAAGTACACGATAGCCGCAAGCGGCTCGGATCGCTCACCTACAAAGACCCCGGAGCCGGAAAACTAAAAATCGGTTTTATGTCGCCGGACTTCAGGTTTCATAGCGTAGCCGTGGCCTTTCGCGGCGTTCTCGAAAACAGGAACCCCGACCGGTACCACTACGCGGCATATGCCATCACGACATACGGCAAGGACGATCTGACCCGTCATTTTTCGGAGACTTTCGACAGTTGGACTGACATTACCGATATGTCCCACGTCGATGCGGCCAGAAAGATCGCCGACGATGGCGTGAACGTGCTTGTCGACTTGGCTGGACACACGCGTGGCGGGCGCCTGGAACTTCTTGCCCTTCGGCCCGCGCCAGTTCAGGCCCACTGGCTCGGATTCTCTTCCACGACCGGTGCGTCTTATATTGACTACCTCGTAACTGATCGCATCCAGCTGCCGCCTGAGGACCAACAGTACTGCAGCGAAAAGCTCGTCTATCTGCCCGATACATTCATGGCGACCTCACGCCCGCCGGTTGCCGTCGAGACCTACGTCCGCAGCGACTTCGGCTTGCCCGAAGAGGGCTTTGTCTTCGCCAACTTCAATTCTCATTACAAATTTTACCCCACCCTTTTTGCGACATGGATGCGCCTGCTGCGTCAAACCCCCGGCAGTGTAATGTGGTTCTCGTCTGGGACTTCGACCAGCCAGAGTAATCTCAAAAGAGAGGCTGAAGCGCGAGGGATAGACCCTGCGCGCCTAATTTTCTCCAGTACAATTGTTCACCCACAACATTTGGCTCGTCTCCCGCTTGCCGACCTCGCCTTAGACAATTTGCATCATGGCGGCGGCGTTACAACGACAGACGCCCTGTGGGCTGGCGTCCCCGTCCTAACCCTTTACGGCCCAACCCCGCCAGCTCGGAACGGTGCGACGTTGGTGAGTGCGATCGGCGCGCCGGAACTCATCGCCTATTCCCTTGATGAATACGAGAAAAAGGCCAGGGCTTACGCAACCCAGCCAGAATTACTTGCGAAGATGAAGTCCAAGTTGCGCCAAAACCGGGACGAAGCCCCCCTCTTCCACATCGATCGCCTGACACGCCACTTTGAGAGTGCGTGCGATTTGATGTGGCAGAATTACGTCGAAGGGAATGAACCGCGCATGATCGACGTCCCAGCGCTACCGCCGTCGGCCTAACAGGAAAGGACGCAGCTGGTTAGCTAGCCGGTTGCGGCGCGGCGATCGCCTTAGACAGGTGCCACGGTCGACCGTCCACCAAATCCGTCGCTATGAAACACAGCCGGTTGGCCGAGGCCGAAGGATAGATCGGCGCAGTCATCAACGGACTGTCACGGTCCGCATGAACCGCGATTGGCCAACTCAACGTTCGACCCCTACGTTGCCCGTCGGCACGAGGTGTCCCTTGTGTGAAGTCCTTATCTAGCGTGACTATCAAGCCCGTTCCGGCAGGCGTGGACCGCGTGGCCACAGCCAGACTCAGCCGGTTCTCGGCGGCCCGCTCAAGGAACCCGGTCCTAACTTCCCAGTTTTCTAAGATTTTTGTTGGGACACCCACCACAGCGGTATCTTTCAGCGCCAACAGGCGGAACGTTTCCAAAATTGCGGCATCGCCTCCAACTACCAGCCCGAAGCGCCCTGCGGGGAGATCTACCGTTGAGAGGTCATCTGCTAGGTGCGAGACCCAGGGATGCCGGGCGCAACGGTGGATAGTCTCCTGGTACATCACGACGCCTTCCTTGTTAATCAGGACACCGCGATGGGCCACCGTCTCTTCCGATTCGTGAACAACCGAGGTCGACACGAGCAACGGACTCCCGGCCAAGGCTTTCGTCAC
>JAPKDI010000015.1 GCA_026421105.1 Alphaproteobacteria bacterium
ATTTGCGCTCAGCGCGGGATCAAGTAGTCGCGAACGACGATGGCCACTGAACCTCCCGTCTTGGCGTTGAAAGACGCTGCCATCGGCTTTGGCGGTGAGCCGCTGTTTACTGACGCCGAACTTGCCATCACGCCGGGCATGCGTGCCTGTCTGGTTGGCAGGAACGGCTCGGGTAAATCCACCATTCTTAAAATTCTTGCCGGGGTCATTCAGCCCGACAAAGGTGAGCTGTATATTAAGCCGGGCCTTTCGGTAGGCTATCTCCCTCAGGATGTACCATTGATCGCAGGCCAGACCGTTGCCGAATTTGTCGCCGGGGAAGCACAAGCACCAAGCCACGAAGTGGATGCCGCGCTGTCGCGCGTCGAAATTGATGGCGACCGCATAGCAGATACACTCTCGGGTGGTGAAGCCCGGCGTGCTGCGATGGCGCGGGCCCTGCTTGGCGATCCGGATGTATTGCTGCTCGACGAGCCTACCAACCATCTCGACCTTCCGACCATTGAATGGCTCGAGCGCGAGCTGGTTGAACGCCGCAAGACCCTAGTGGTGATCAGCCATGATCGGGCGTTTCTTGATGCGATTACCACCGACACTTTCTGGATGGATCGCGGCAAATTGCGTCACAACAACAATGGTTACGCTGCCTTCGACGACTGGACCGAGCAGATCGCTGATGCCGAAATCAAGGCCGCGCAGAAGCTGGACCAAAAACTGAAAGCCGAATCTCGCTGGCTCGAACGTGGTGTGACCGCGCGACGAAAACGCAATCAAGGCCGGCTCGCGCGTCTGGATCTGCTACGCGCGCAACGTAAGGCACTGCTCACCGGACAGGACCTTGTCCAGCTCGAAATCGAAAGCGGGCCCATCAGCAGCCGCGTGGTGATCGATTGCGAGAACCTGGTGAAGTCCTTTGATAATCTAAAAATTGTTGATGGGTTTTCTACACGCATACTGCGCGGCGACCGCGTCGGATTTATCGGACCAAACGGCGCCGGTAAGACAACGCTTCTGAAAATTCTGATCGGCGAACAGGAACGCGACAGCGGAAGGCTGCGGCGTGCAAAAAACCTCTCCATCGCGTTCTTTGACCAAACACGTAGTCAGCTCAACCCGAACGACACGCTCTGGCAAACCCTCGCGCCACGCGGCGGGGACTCCATCAACGTACGCGGTACGCCGCGCCATGTGGTTGCCTATCTGCGCGACTTTCTGTTCGATGAAAAACAAGCTCGCGCACCTGTCTCGACGCTATCGGGGGGGGAGCGCAATCGATTGCTGCTGGCCAAGACCCTCGCCATGCCTTCCAACCTGTTGGTACTCGATGAGCCAACCAATGACCTCGATGCCGACACCCTCGATGTGTTGCTCGACACACTCGACAGTTATGACGGCACGGTCCTGCTCGTCAGCCATGATCGTGATTTCCTCAACCGGGTCGTGAACAGTACAATCGCCGTTGAAGGTAATGGTGTAGTCGAGGAGTATCCCGGTGGCTACGCGGACTATCTGCGCCAACGCAAACGTAAAGCCGCACCCGACAAGCAGGCAAAAGCGCGCAACGCGAGAAAATCTGCGAAACCGCGGGCAAGCGACACAGCTTCCAAACGCCTCACCTTCAAGGAACAGCACGAGCTCGACACACTCCCCGACCGCATCACGGCACTGGAAGCGGCCAAAGGTGAACTGGAGAAGGTCCTCGCAGATCCCAAAATGTTTGCTCGAGATCGCGCAGGCTATGAGAACGCCGCCAAAAAGCTCGCGGAGGTTAAACAAGCGATCGCGGGCGCCGAGGATCGATGGCTCGAGCTTGATGCTCGTCAGGAGGCCTTGAGTGCGAAGGTGGCATCATGATCACGGAATTTACCTCGCCAAACTGCAATGCCCGGAAAGCCGAAAAAAGGATAGCCCCTGTCATCGACACGTTGGTGATCCACTACACAGGGATGATGCCAACAAGCCGCGCAAGGGACTGGTTGTGCGATCCGGTCTCCCAAGTCAGCGCGCACTATCTCATCGACGAAGATGGCACAACATGGCAGTTGGTAGCGGACGAAGACCGTGCCTGGCATGCCGGGGTTGGTGCCTGGCGCGGCTGGCACGACATCAATTCGCGTTCAATCGGGATCGAATTGTCGAACCCCGGACATGACCATGGCTACCGCAATTTTCCTGCCGCCCAAATCAGCGCACTAACCGAACTCTCGCGAGGCCTCATCGCACGTCATCCCATCGAACTTCGCAACGTCGTGGCGCACTCAGATATCGCGCCAACCCGAAAGATCGATCCCGGTGAGTTGTTTCCCTGGCAAGAATTCGCATCCACCGGGATCGGGCTGTGGCCCCTCAACCAGGCAGACCCGGTCGCCGAGGCGGACACCACCGCAACCTTACAGGCAATCGGATACGACGTCGCCGAAAACGATCTCCCGGTCGTAGTCTCCGCGTTCCAGCGCCGTTTTCGAACGACAAACTTTGATGGCGTTGCGGACCACGAAACTCGCGAATGGCTGGCCGCCGTTCATAGGCAGGTTGCAGAAACCGTCCCTTCGGCTTAAGGGATTGGCTCGCCAGGCGGTTGGATGGCCGCGCGTGGGCAATGGGGAAACCCGTCTGCGTGAGGAAAGTCCGGGCTCCACGGAAGTACGGTGCCGGTTAACGACCGGCGGGGGCGACCCCAGGGAAAGTGCCACAGAAAGCAAACCGCCGGTCTTTGTGCCGGTAAGGGTGAAAGGGTGCGGTAAGAGCGCACCGCACCCCCGGCGACGGGGGTGGCAGGGCAAACCCCACCGGGAGCAAGACCGAATAGGGGCTGCATATGGCGCACTTCCGCGCCGTAGCCCGGGTAGGTCGCGTGAGGCGTTCGGCAACGGACGTCCCAGATGAATGGTCATCTCCTGCGGTTGCTTCGGTGACCGTGGGGACAGAACCCGGCTTACAGACCGCCTGGCGCTTATTACACGAACCTACAAATGCCCATTCCGGCCAGACACGCAAAAACGATCTTTGCGGATACGCCGCCAAGCATCCCTCGGAACCTATTACTACATCGATTACTTGATACTCGATTAGACGCTAAACCGCGCCATCACCGGAAAAGAACATATCAAGAACATAATATCGTCATATTAGCGACCGACGATCACTGTTAGGAACAGAAAAAGTCGCAACAACTACTCAAGATACTTCTCGGGTGAAAACACAGACCCATAACCGCCATGATTTTAGTGACGTTTTACTAGTTTTATCATTGACGACCCATCAAAACCCATGATATCCCAAATAATCCCATTTTGGCGCTTTTGCCAATGCAAACGGAGAGGCTGGAGCCGTCGGGTCAAACCGATGGTGTGCAAACACGATGGCGTTGTTTCTGTCGACCACAATCAACAAGGTCGACCGCAAGGGGCGAGTATCAGTTCCTGCGGCGTTTCGTGCTGTCTTGGCGGAGCATGCGTTCCATGGCATCGTGGCCTTCCCGTCCTTCAAACACCCGGCCGTTCAATGCGGCGGCATGGAATGGATGGAGAAGCTTGGCGCGGGCGTTGACGCCTTTGACATGTTCTCCGACGAACACGACACTTTGACAGCCGCGCTCTTCGCCAACGCCCAGCAACTTTCATTTGATGGCGAAGGCCGGATCCTGCTGCCAGAGAGCCTGATCGCCCATGCGAGTCTCTCGGATCAAGCTGCTTTCGTCGGACGCGGACCACTTTTCGAAGTCTGGAACCCCAAAACCTTCGAAGCCTATCAGGCCGATGCCGTTCGGCAGGCTGCTGAAAAAGGCCTGACACTCCGCCCGGGCACCCCGCCCGGAAGCCAAGAAGGACGGACGTGATGGCGGCGCGGTCAACGCGTCAGCCCCACAACTCCGGTGTCTCTGCGACTCCCGGACACATTCCGGTTCTCTTGAACGAAGTCATAGACGCACTCAACCCGCGTGATGGCGGAATCTATATCGACGGCACATTGGGAGGCGGCGGCTATGCCCGCGCCATCCTGGACGCCGCCAACTGCACCGTTCTGGGCATTGATCGCGACCCGGATGCCATCGCGCGCAACGAACCTTTACTCGAAATTTATGGCGCACGGTTGCAACTGATCCCCGGGCGGTTTGGTGACCTGGATAGTTTGGTGCGCTGCCTCGGCTTTGATGCCGTGGATGGCGTGACACTTGATCTTGGTGTCTCTTCCCCTCAGATCGACATCGCCGAGCGCGGCTTTTCCTTTGCCAAAAACGGCCCGCTCGATATGCGCATGGAGCAATCCGGTGAAAGTGCCGCGGATGTGGTGAACACCGCCAGCGAAAGCGATCTGGCGTTTATCGTTCGCACATTGGGCGAAGAGCGGCATGCTCGACGGGTCGCGCGCGCCATTGTGCAGGCTCGCACCGAAGAGGAAATTACGACTACAGAACAACTCGCTAATATCGTTCGCGGCGTCGTTCCAAAGTCGCGCAAAACACATACCGATCCCGCCACACGCACCTTTCAGGCAATCCGCATTCACGTGAACGATGAAATCGGCGAGCTAAAACGGGGTCTTGTTGGCGCCGAGCAAATCCTTCGTCCCGAAGGCCGTCTCGCAGTCGTGTCGTTCCACTCCCTCGAAGACCGTCCGGTCAAAGCGTTTCTTCGCACCCGCAGCGGCGGGGATGGTCGCGGGTCCCGTCACATGCCCGATGCTCCGGCCGGGCGCGATTCATCCTGGCGACTGCCCACCCGTCGCGCCATCAAGCCCGGTGACAGCGAAACAGGTATCAACCCCCGCGCGCGCTCAGCACGACTGCGCGTCGGTGAACGCACGGATGCCCCCGCATGGGGCGCCATGAACGAGGAGGATGCCGGATGATCCGCCCCACTTCCGCTATCCTCCTTATCCTTGCCGCCGCTGCCGGTGGCGCTCTGTTCCACATTTCCTTCGAAGTTTCAGAACTCGATGACCGACTGGGAACGCTGAACCGCGACATTCGTTCCGATCGCGAAGCCATCCATGTGCTGCGTGCAGAATGGAGTTTCCTAAACCAGCCGGACCGCCTAGAAGAGCTGGCGCGCCGACATCTCGATCTGCAACCGGTAACTGGAAGTCAGCTCACTAGCGCGAGCGCCTTGCCCCCACGTCCAGAACACGCCCTGCCGGGATTGAAGCCTCACGACGACCTGACAGGTCTGGGAACAGTCATCGGACTGCACGCTGATGTCAGCCGTTCGCTCGACGATGTTCTGCGCGAGATCGTTAAGTCTGGTCCGCCATCTGCCAAAGCAGGTGTGCAATGACCCAACGAATTGAACTCGAAAGCACCAAAAAACAGGCCATCGAAAAGGCCCGCACCCGCCTTCTTATTGGCGGGTCACTCATGGCCGCAGCCTTCATTGTCGTCGGCGTACGTCTGTTCGACATTGTAGTTCTCAACGAGCACGACAATCTGCGTCATGCATCCTCACGGGATATAGTTCGCCCGGTCGCCATGTCCCGTGCCGACATCACCGACCGGAACGGTGTGTTGCTTGCAACAAGCCTGCGCACCGCATCGCTGTTCGCAAACACAAAAAAAGTCATCAATCCGGCAACCGCCTCTGCTCGCATCGTTGAGGTTCTCCCCGGTCTGAGCGAAGAAGTCGTCGCGGCGCGGCTCGCATCGGGCAAGGGTTTCGTCTGGCTGCATCGTAACCTGACCCCGACGCAGCAATTCAAAATCAATCGTCTGGGCATTCCTGGCCTCGACTTCAAACAGGAAGAACGGCGGGTCTATCCGCACGGCCAATTGGCGGGACATGTTGTCGGCTTCACCAATGTCGACAATGCTGGCCTGGCAGGCATCGAGAAAAGCATGGATTCCGCAATAGCCGGCGGCACCGTAACGCTGCAGCTCTCCCTCGACATTCGTGTTCAGCAGATCGTCCGTCAGGAACTAGCCAGACAAATCGAAAAGTTCAAAGCCATCGGCGGCGGCGCTATTGTCATGGATGTTAGAACCGGCGAAGTCGTCTCTATGGTGTCTTTGCCTGACTTCGACCCCAACGCGCCGGCGCTGGCACCCGACGAAACACGTTTCAACCGGATTACCCTAGGTATTTACGAGCTGGGTTCGGTTTTCAAAATTTTCAATCATGCGATTGCGCTGGAGACCGGCGCAGCGTCCCTAACCAAAAGCTATGATGCGACCAAGCCGATCCGTATCTCGCGGTATCGCATCTCCGACTATCACCCGGAAAACCGCTGGCTGACTGTCCCGGAAATTTTTAAACTGTCGTCGAATATAGGGTCCGCCAAGATGGCACTGGATATCGGCGCCGAACGTCAACGCACCTATCTTGGGCGTCTCGGATTGCTCCGCCGGACCAGCATTGAACTCCCCGAAACCGCACGACCCATGGTTCCGCGCCAGTGGCGTGAAATCAACACGATGACCATCTCCTACGGGCACGGCATCGCTGTCAGTCCCTTGCATCTGGCCAGCGCCGTCGCCGCCACCGTCAATGGCGGCGTGCTTCGCCCAGCCACTCTCGTACGCAGAAAAACCTCGGAAACCGCGGGTGTTCAGGTTTTCTCAGCAGACACGTCTGACAAGATGCGTCGTCTGTTGCGCCTCGTCGTCGAGAGCGGAACCGGCCGCAATGCAGCTGCACCGGGATATCTCGTGGGCGGAAAGACCGGAACCGCAGAGAAACAGGCCAACGGCAGCTACAAACGCAACGCGCTAATTTCTTCTTTCGTCGGGGTCTTTCCGGCAAACGATCCGCGCTTCGTCATCTACGTGATGATTGATGAGCCCAAGGGCATTCCCGAAAGCTTTGGATATGCGACCGGCGGCTGGACAGCTGCCCCCGTCGTTGGAGCGGTCATCAAGCGCATAGCGCCGCTCATCGGTATTCCACCTCTCGATGAGGGGTCACCGGAGGTCGTCCGCGCCCTGACCGTCAACGCAAGCGTAGGTCCAAAAGTCAGGACCCAGCCCAATGCGACTAACTGAGCTGGCACCAAAAATGATGACCGTCGACCCCATCATGCGAGATACGGAAATTTCCGGCCTCACCGCCGACAGTCGGCAGGTCGAGCCTGGTTATCTGTTTGCCGCGCTCCCCAGCGCAACCGAAAACTCCGGCAACGATGGACGCGACTTCATCACGGACGCACTCGCCCGTGGTGCCGTGGCCATTCTCGCGCCGGACGGCACACGTATCGAGACAAATGATGAAACAGCGCCACGCCTGATCACAGACGAGAATCCCCGCTGGCGCTTTGCACAGTTTGTATCCCGTTTCTACGGACAGCAGCCCGAAACAATTGTTGGCGTCACAGGCACCAATGGGAAATCTTCAGTCGCAGGCTTTACCCGCCAGATATGGGCACTTCTCGGCACCAAGTCAGCCAGTATAGGCACCCTAGGTCTTGATGCCGATGGTTTTGATGGCGGTGCCAGCCTCACGACACCTGACCCCGTCAGCTTGCATGAAACGCTGTCGGACCTTGCTTTGGCAGGCGTCGACCATCTTGCTCTTGAAGCCTCTTCCCACGGTCTCGACCAATACCGGATGGATGGCGTTAGGTTTGCCGCAGCAGCGTTTACCAATCTGAGCCGAGACCATCTCGACTATCACAAGACCGAAGCGGCCTATCTCGACGCCAAACTTCGTTTGTTCCGCTTCCTGCTGCCGCCCAGTGGGGCAGCGGTTCTGAATGCCGATTCCCCTCATTTCGAACAGATTGCAGATGTTTGCCGATCCATCGGGCATCGCATTCGTAGTTTTGGTATTCAGACCAGTGACATTCACATCGCCGACGTCTCGCCCCTGCCGGACGGACTCCGTTTGTGCGTCACCATTCGGGATCAAAACTTCGAAACGCGACTCAATCTGGTGGGCGGTTTTCAGACTTACAACGTCCTAGCCGCACTCGGACTGGCAATCGAAACCGGCGCTGACGTCACTGAAGCCTTTGGAACACTTGCGCATTTGCAAGGCGTTCGCGGGCGCATGGAGCGGATCGGCACACTGGAAAACGGCGCACAGGTCTATGTCGACTACGCCCACACGCCTGATGCATTAAAAACCACCCTCACCGCAATCCGCCCGCATGTCCAAGGACGCCTGCATGTGGTTTTCGGCGCCGGCGGAGATCGCGATTTAGGCAAACGTCCCATGATGGGCGAAATTGCAGCCGAACATGCGGATATGGTGATCGTTACCGACGACAACCCCCGTCAGGAAGACCCCGAAACAATTCGCAACCAAGTTCTGGCCGGCTGCCCAGGTGCTTCGGATATTGGCGATCGCGCGGCTGCCATCGAAGCCGGAATAGCTTCGCTAGACACCGAAGACATTTTGATGATCGCCGGCAAGGGCCACGAAACCGGCCAGATCATCGGTACTGAGAGCCTACCCTTCGACGATTCCGAGATCGCACGCGACATCATTCAGAGTTTCAGCGGTGAGGCAGCGCAATGACCCCCAACACCCCGCTTTGGACTTCAGAGGAAGTACTTACCGCGACCCAAGGTCGAATCTCCTCGGGTACGGACGCATGGCAGGCCTCCGGTGTATCTATCGACAGCCGCACATGTGAACCCGGAGATCTGTTTATCTCTATCTCCGGCGACCAGTTTGATGGCCACGACTTCGTCGCACGGGCAATCGAAGCCGGTGCCAGCGCAGCAATCGTATCACGCATGCCCGAAGGCCTTTCTGATGAGGTACCTCTCGTTGAAGTCGGCGATACCATGGATGCTCTTGAAGGACTGGGTCGGGCTGCGCGGGACCGCACCGACGCTTCTGTTATCGGCGTAACGGGTTCGGTTGGCAAAACCGGCACCAAGGATGCTTTGGGACTGGCGTTTGGTGCATTGGGCAAGACCCATACAACCCAAGGCAACCAGAACAATCATATCGGAGTTCCGCTAACCCTCTCCCGACTACCGCGCGATGCCAAATTTGCCGTCATTGAAATGGGTATGAACCATTCCAATGAAATTTCCACTCTTTCGAAGCTCACCCGTCCGGATGTCGCGATCATCACGACGATTTCAGCCGTTCACCTTGAGTTCTTCGACAGCATCGCCGACATCGCTGACGCCAAAGCCGAAATATTCGATGGCATGTGTAAAGGCGCCACCGCGGTCCTCAACCGGGACAATATCTATTTCGCAATCTTGGCTTCGCGCGCCTGGGCTCATGGCCTCGAGCGCGTCGTTGGCTTCGGTGCGCATCCCGAATCCGACGCTCTTCTTTCTGCCTGCACGGTCAGCGATAAAGGCAGCGAAATTACGGCTAAAATCGGCGACCATGTCGTTCGATATCGGCTTCAGGTTCCCGGGCGTCATTGGATACACAATACACTGGCCGTGTTGGCCAGCGTCAATGCGCTTGACGGCGACGTCAACACTGCAGCAGACGCGTTCGCTTTACTGTCGGCTCCCAGAGGGCGCGGCGCGCGAATTAAAATTTCGCGCAGCGACGGCCTCCTGACGGTTATTGACGACAGCTACAATGCAAGCCCTGCTTCGATGCGGGCCGCCATCGCGGTTCTGGCATCCAGCCACCCGAAACATGGCGGACGCAGGATTGCTATTCTAGGTGACATGCTCGAGCTAGGCGAAACCGCGCCAAAACTACATGCCGCTCTCGCGCGGGATCTCGAAAAAAGTGACATTGACCTCGTCTTCTGCGCCGGACCGAATATGCAAACGCTCCACGACGCATTGCCGGCAGCTATGCGCGGCGGTCATGCCGAAGATTCAGAAAAACTTATGGCAGAAGTCCTTGACGCTGTTCACGCCGGAGACATTGTGATGGTGAAGGGATCCTTGGGTAGTCGTATGGCGACCATAGTGGACGCACTGGCCGGAATGGATATCAGCCATAGCTCGCCGCAGGAGGCACAGCATGCTGTTTAACCTTCTGGGCCCGATGGCGGATGAATTCATACTCTTCAATCTGTTTAATTCGCTGACCTTTCGCGCGGGTGGCGCAGTTGTGACAGCACTTGTTGTCTCTTTCCTCTTCGGTCCGATGATCATCGGCTGGCTGAAACAACAGCAGCCGGGCGGACAACCGATCCGCGAAGATGGCCCTCAGGGACACTTCAAGAAGGCAGGCACCCCGACCATGGGCGGGTTCCTGATTTTGCTGGCAATTATTGTCAGCACCTTGCTCTGGGCTGATCTACGCAACGGATATGTCTGGGCACTTCTGCTCATCACGGTCGGCTTCGGCGCGATTGGCTTTGCCGACGACTATCAAAAACTCACCCGCTCCCACTCCAAAGGCATTCCCGGACGGGTTCGTTTGGTCGCAGAGATTGCGGTGGCTGGCGTTGCCACCTTCTGGATCATTCGTCTGACCCCGGACCCGATCTCAACCAGCCTGGCGCTTCCCTTTGTGAAGAACTTCCTGATCGAACTCAGCTGGTTCTTTATTCCTTTCGCCATCTTCGTGATCGTGGGTGCCTCAAATTCGGTGAACCTGACCGACGGCCTTGATGGTCTCGCGATTGTTCCCGTGATGATATCTGCTGGCTGCTTCGGCTTGATCGCTTATATTACCGGCAACGCCGTCTTCTCGAACTACCTACTGATCTTTGCTGTCCCCGGATCGGGCGAGCTGACGATCTTCTGTGGCGCCCTAATTGGGGCCAGCCTCGGCTTTCTCTGGTTCAACGCCCCCCCGGCCATGGTGTTTATGGGCGACACCGGATCACTCGCGATGGGCGGTGCTCTTGGCGGTATCGCCGTTGTGACCAAGCACGAACTAGTGCTCGCTATCATCGGTGGTCTGTTTGTTCTCGAAACGGTGTCAGTGATCGTGCAGGTCGTCTCGTTCAAGCTTACCGGCCGCCGGGTCTTCAAAATGGCCCCACTACACCATCACTTCGAGCAGAAGGGCTGGGCCGAATCTACAATCGTGATTCGCTTCTGGATCATTGCAATGGTGCTTGCCCTGCTGGGCCTAGCCACACTGAAGCTGCGGTGATGAGATGAACCGGACAGCCACTCTCTCCAACCTCGATCTTTCGTACCTCAAAGGCCAGGACTTTGCCGTTCTGGGCCTCGGCGTATCCGGTATGAGCGCCGCGGCCGCATTGCAGGGCGCAGGTGTACACGTGCGGCTCTGGGACGACAGTGTAGAGCGTCGCGAAAGCGCGGCAGCACGGGGCCTCGACCCCGTCGACCTGAATGACGCTGACTTCGCAGCAATCGACGCGCTTGTCCTCAGCCCCGGCATTCCCCACGGATATCCGCATTCTCACCCGATCATCGATCGGGCCCGTGACGCTGGCTGCGAAATCCTCTGTGATCTCGAACTTCTAACCCGCGCCGAAACTAATGCACGTTACGTCGGCGTCACCGGCACCAACGGGAAGTCCACAACCACCAAGCTGATCGGCCATGTGCTCTCACAGCTCGGAATTGCGAATGCCATTGGCGGCAATATCGGCGCACCCGGCCTCAGCCTTCCTGCGATGGGCAAGACAGGGGTCTATGTGCTTGAGCTTTCGTCCTACCAGCTCGAACTTCTGCCTTTGGCGGTCTTCGATATCGCGGTTCTGATGAACATCACACCAGACCATCTTGATCGGCATGGCGGCATGCACGGATACATGACCGCCAAACGTCGGATCTTCGACGGTCAAATTTCAAAAAACACAGCTATCGTCGGTATCGACGATGGATTGTCGAAATCTATTTTCGACGACTTGCGGACTGCGAGCGATGCCACCATCGTTTCCGTGTCGACCCGCGAGACATGTGCTGGCGGCATCTATCTTTCCAATGGCTGGCTGATCGACGACCGAGAGGACGCCGCTGTACCGATACTCGAACTCGCCAGCCTTGAAACCTTGCCCGGCCTTCACAACGCCCAGAATGTTGCCGCGGCCTATGCCGCCAGCAGCGTAATTATGGATTCAGCCCTACAAGCTGACCGGGATGCCATCGTGGCAGCCATCCGGTCCTTCCCCGGCCTCGCTCATCGTCAGGAACTTGTCGGTTATCTCAAGTCCGTGCGTTTTGTGAACGATTCCAAAGCCACCAATGCTGAGGCAGCCTCACACGCTCTCGCGGCCTATGACAACATCATCTGGATTGCTGGCGGTATAGCCAAAGACGGTGGCATTGCCTCTCTGGATGCATTGTTCAACCGGGTCGACCACGCCTTCTTGATTGGTGAAGCCGCCGACGAATTTGCCGGTACCCTTAAAGGCCGCGTATCTACCGACATCTCCGGCGATCTCGAAACAGCAGTCGCTGACGCCACACGCCTTGCCGGAAATGGTCCCGCGACCGTGCTACTGTCGCCCGCGTGTGCATCCTTCGACCAGTTCCCGAGCTTTGAAGCGCGCGGTGATGCGTTCAAGGCCGCGGTCCATGCATTCGATGGGTTTTCTCTCCCAAACACAGGGGGTTCAGCATGACCCCGTTTACACGCGCAGACACATCTATTCTCGGCCGCTGGTGGTGGACCGTTGACCGATGGAGCTTGTTGGCTATCGCAGCACTGATGGCGTTTGGTGCAATTCTGGCAGCCGCATCGAGCCCCGCCGTTGCCGAGCGGATCGGCCTTGATGCGCTATACTTCATCAAACGGCACTTCATGCTGCTGCCGGTTTCCGTATTTCTCATTCTCGCGATCTCCATACTGACACCTATTCAGGTAAGGCGATTTGCGGTTATCGCCTTCCTCGGTTGTATTGTCCTATTGACCGCAACACTAATTCTTGGTGTCGAAATCAAGGGCGCACAGCGCTGGCTCTCAATTGCTGGTTTCTCCTTGCAGGTGACGGAATTAGTGAAGCCCACTTTCGCGGTCGTTGCAGCTTGGCTGTTCAGCGAAGCCGCGCATGATCCTCGGTTTCCCGGTCGTATGATCTGCACTGGTTTGTTCGCACTCGTTGTCGGACTGGTGATCATGCAGCCCGATCTGGGTCAGGCGGTCGTGATTTCGTTCGTCTGGATGGCACAGTTCTTTCTGGCTGGTCTTCCGATGTGGCTGGTTGCAGGGCTCGTCGTACTCGGGGTTTCGGGCATCGTTGGTTCCTATTTCACACTCTCCCATGTCTCGAGCCGGATCGACCGGTTCCTGGATCCGGATTCGGGCGACACCTATCAAATTGAACGCAGCATCGAGGCCTTCTCCAGCGGCGGATTGTTCGGGCGTGGCCCGGGTGAAGGTCAGGTCAAAACCGTCCTACCTGATGCTCATGCCGATTTTGTCTTTGCCGTGGCCGGCGAGGAACTCGGATTGATCGTCACATTGATCATTGTTGGCCTCTTCGCCTTCATCGTCCTGCGCGGGTTAGCCCGGGCAATGTCCGAGCAGAATCTTTTCATCCTGCTCGCTGTTTCGGGATTGCTCGTACAGTTCGGCATTCAGGCCCTGATCAATATGGGCTCAAGCCTGCAGCTCATCCCGACCAAGGGCATGACCCTGCCCTTCATCAGCTATGGCGGCTC
>JAPKDI010000288.1 GCA_026421105.1 Alphaproteobacteria bacterium
TTTGTTTCGAGCACGCCAAGAACTGGTTCGTCGGAAGCGATGCTGCGCTCTGAATACGGTACCGCACGTTTCGCGATATTGACGATGCGTCCATCAGCCTTGATGAAAAATACGTCGAGCGGAATGAGCGTGTTCTTCATCCAAAACGACACCGGTTGTTCGCGTTTGAAGTCGAACAGCATGCCGGCATTCGGGGCCAATTCTTCCCGGAACATCAGGCCAGACGCTCGGGTTTCGTTGGTATCGACGACCTCAACAAAAAGGATGACCGGACCATCAGCGGCATCTATGAGCAGCTCATCGCCGGTGAGCTGGTCCTTCCCTGCGTCTCCTCGCAGGTCCGAGCCCAACAGGGTCACGGCCAACCCTAGGATCAGGATAAGGACGATGTAGAGGAGCGGCCGTTTTAGGCCCGGCAGACGCGGTCCTTTTGTCACAGTTGGTATTCTCCAGTAAGAGGCGTTCTCGATGCTACAAAAGCCGATTATAGTACCTTGATCAAGCGGGGGGAGCCTTTGGCTGAGAGGTTCCGCTGGAACGACCCCTCGAACCTGATCCGGCTAATACCGGCGAAGGGACGCGCTATGACCATCCAGAGAGCCGGGGGTGACCCCGGCACACCGAGCGATGTCGTGATCGACCGCCTCTCTCTGGCGTTCGACGAGGCATTTCTATTTAAGCAGTTTTCGGCGGTTTTCCCGGGTGGCCAGACTAGCTGCTTGCTGGGTCCAAGTGGGATCGGCAAAAGCACCTTGTTGAGAGCAATGGCAGGCTTGGTGCCCCTCAAAGCAGGCACGGTTCGTGATGGCATGGGACATTCGCTGACCGGGCGTATCGCCTACATGGACCAAAGCGATCTCCTGCTGCCATGGCTGACGGCGCGCGAGAACGTTGGTCTGGGCGGACGGTTGCGCGGCGCACCGCATGATGCTGCAGGGGCTGACCGCTTGTTGGCTCGAGTTGGCCTGGCGGGCCACGAAGACAAAAGACCCGCGGCCCTGTCGGGTGGGATGCGCCAGCGCGTGGCGCTGGCACGCACGTTAATGGAAGACCGGCCCATCGTGCTGATGGACGAACCGTTCTCGGCCGTCGATGCGTTGACCCGGTTTCGTCTGCAGGATCTCGCCTGCCAGGTATTGTCCGGTCGGACGGTGGTCTTGGTGACGCATGACCCGCAAGAAGCGTTGCGGCTTGGCAATCGGATTTTCGTGATGACCGGACCGCCGGCGCAACTCGATGAATCGCCGGTGCCGCAAGACGCGACGCCGCGCGCACCGAGCGGCGGTGACTTTCCTGCGCGCTATCAAGACCTAATGACGCGCCTTGGCGTAGGCGCACCGGTTATAAGCCCGTGAAGGGACTGCGCCTCATCGTTACGCTCGGCGGCTTGATCGCGTTGTGGCAAGTTGTGGTCTGGCTGAGCGGCGCTCCCCCCTATTTGCTGCCAGGACCCGTCGAGACGTTGAGCATATTGGTTACGCGCGCGGGGTTCATAGCCGGGCACGCCTGGGTCACGCTCGCAGAAATCCTGATAGGACTGGCACTTGGCACGGCGCTCGGCATTGCGAGCGCTGTGGTCATCGCGTTGTTCCCACCCGCACGACGCTGGCTGCTACCAATTTTGGTGACGAGCCAAGCGATACCAGTGTTTGCGATCGCGCCGCTTTTAGTCCTGTGGCTGGGCTACGGCATGGCCTCGAAAGTTGGCATGGCAACTCTGATTATCTACTTCCCGGTAGCGTCCAGTTTTCTGGATGGCTTGCGCCGCACCGACCCACGCTGGATCGACCTTGCCCACACGATGACCGGCGGTGCCAAAGCGCGGCCGCTCGCGGTCTTACGCTACGTGCGCATACCGGCCGCAATGCCGGCCCTCGCCTCGGGGCTGAGGGTGGCCGCGGCTGTCGCGCCGATTGGCGCTGTGGTCGGCGAATGGGTCGGGTCTGGCGCGGGCTTGGGCTATTTGATGTTGCAGGCTAACGCTCGGGTTCAGATCGATCTGATGTTCGCCGCGTTGATCACCCTAGCCATACTCGCGGTGGGCTTGTATTTCACCGTCGATTTTGTTTTACGCAGGTTTATCGCCTGGCAACCCGACACCCTGCCCCACGCCGATTCTTGATGGAGATAATGATGACCTTGTTTCGTGTGTTGGCGATCGCGTTCGCCGTTTCAATTCTAAGCCCGTCGGCCTTCGCCGCCGACCGGCTCACCGTGATGCTCGATTGGTTCATCAATCCCGATCACGCGCCTTTGTATGTTGCGCTGGAACGCGGGTATTTCGCCGAGCAAGGTTTGGATGTGCGGTTCGTCGCGCCGTCTGATCCGAATGACCCGCCCAAGTTAGTCGCGGCAGGCCGCGCCGATATCGCAGTATCATACCAGCCGCAGCTTCACCTCCAAGTAGCGCAAGGATTGCCACTACGACGCATTGCCACACTGGTGGCGACGCCACTGAACTCGCTGGTGGTTCTAGCGGATGGACCTATCCAGACAATTGCCGACCTGAAAGGCAAGAAGGTAGGCTTTTCTGTGGGCGGTTTTGAGGACGCACTGCTGGGCGCCATGCTGGAACGGCACGGGCTGA
>JAPKDI010000289.1 GCA_026421105.1 Alphaproteobacteria bacterium
GGTGTAGGCGTGCGCGCAATGCAATTCCACGCCATCAAACCCCGCATCTTTTGCGCGCCGTGCCGCGGCAGCGAAGGCCCGCGGCAACGTTTCTGGAAGGTCGGCAATCTGCGGTAGATGGGTATCGGTAATGCGCTCCCGATAGCCATACTGCAAAGCCTCCAACTCCTGCACCGTGAGTACGCCGTCGAGCGCTGTTTCATCGAGCGCGGCAAGCTTTTCTCGTATCTCGCTCTCAGTCGCACCGGGCATCTTAAGTGCCTGACGATGCCAGTCCGTGATTTTGAGGAAGCGTGCGAAGAATTTTTCGGGATCGGGCCGTCGGCGAATGCCGAGAAAATCGATGATCTGAATGAAGAGCTTTGTCTCGCCGCCACTTGCCTCGTGAACAGTGCGAACGAGGTCCTTCAACCCCGGGACAAATCGGTCATCGTTAATGCGCAGCAACGGGCCTGACGGCACGTCACGCACGCCTGTCGCTTCAATAACCAACACACCGGGTTTGCCGCGCGCAAACCGGCCATACCAATCCAAAACCTCAGGTGTGACAAAGCCCGCTTCTGTGGCCCGCCAAGGCACCATCGCGGGAATCCAAGTTCGGTGCTGGGCAGTGACCGGACCTAGTTGGATCGGTGAAAACAACTGTGACGCAGCCGCCTCTTCTCGACCAGGCCAGCGCGCGACTTCAGCTTTCCACTTGATACGCTCTTTGGGACGCCACATCGGGGCATTGTGCCACGTTCCACGGCGCCTTGCCTGCGCCGGCTATTGGGACGGGCGGCCCCTGCCGACCCAAATGACCAGAACGAGCGCCACCGCAGCGAGCACCCCATAGCCGCTCACCAAGGGAAGGACCGTGCCGTCGTAGCTCCGCCCAATACTCGATCCAATGATGAGAGAGATGAAGCCGGTCAACGAGGCAACAACTGCCGAACCGACGCCCGCGATGTGCCCGAGCGGCTCCATCGCCATGGCATTGAGGTTGCCGAACAGGACACCCATACAAAAGAACGTGGGGAGACCGTAGAGCATGAACGACCACAGCGGCGGGACACCGCCAAATGACATTGCAATCACAAAGAACACAGCCGACATGACTATCAGTGCACTCAGCGACCAAACCGTGAGTTTTTGCATACCCAAACGCATCACGAGGCGGGCGTTGACGATGGACGCAATACCGATGGCCACGGCAAGGACCGCAAAGAAAACCGGAAACAAGTTACCGACCCCGTACGCATCCTGAAATATCTGCTGCGACGATGTCAGGTAACCGATCATGGCGGAAAAAATTGCGCCCGCCGCTAGCGCCGCGCCGATTGCCATTCGAGTGCTACACACCTCGATGACCGCACCGCCAATTCGACTCAAAGAAAATCGGTGCCGTTTGTCGCGAGGTAGAGTTTCGGGTTGTCGAATCGTAAGCCACAAGAACGCAACAACGGCCAAAGCGAGAAATAGGAAGAAAATACCCTGCCAGTTGCCGACATAGAGAATGCCTTGGCCAAGCAAGGGTGCAACGATTGGCACCAATATGAATACCGTCATGACGAACGACATGATGCGGGCCATCGCCCGCCCAGCATATTGATCGCGCACGAGCGCGACCGCGACGGTGCGTGGTCCAGCCGCACCGATGCCCTGAAGCACGCGTCCCGCCAGCATAGTGTTGAAGTCCGTCGCCACGATCGACAAGACGCATCCGGCGGCAAAGATCGCGAAGCCAATACTAATCGCAGATTTCCGTCCAATGCTGTCGGACGCAGGCCCAAAAAATACCTGCCCCACCGCGAGGCCAAGAAAGAAAGCGGATATGACTAGTTGATTGTCGTTCGCAAACTCAACGCCAAGATCGCCGCCAATGATCGGCAAAGCCGGCAACATAGCATCCGTCGAAAGCGCGACGATCGATGTCATCAGCGCCATAAGCGCGACAAATTCGGCGACCGAGCGCGTCGGTACCGTGCTGTCCGATTGGTTCATCATAATCTTTCGGGTTTGACCAGCGCCTGAACGGTACAGGCACTAGAACGAGGGGTGGACTACACGACGCCTTTGTCCCGGAGCGCGGTAATCGCGTGCTCGTCCATGCCGAGGAGCCCGCCTAGCACTTCGCTGTTGTGCGCACCCAACGAAGGGCCCGCCCAGTCGGTTCTCCCCGGCGTATCGACGAGACGCGGCGCGATGGCAGGTATCTTGAGCGTCTTACCATCGATCTCAACCGACTCGATCATGCCCCGGGCTTGGTAGTGCGGGTCCTTCATGATGTCGCGTACGCTATAGATCGGGCCGACCGGAACTCGGACCGCCTCGAGTTGCCGGATGATATCGGCGCCGTCCTGCGTTACCGCCCAAGCGGACAGGGCCCGATCGATCTCAGCCTCATGTTCGACGCGGCCCGTGTTGATCTCGAGCCGGGGATCGTTGGCCAGGTCCTCACGGCCCGCCACGATCATTAGGCGTTTGAAAATCGAGTCGCCATTGCCGCCGATAATGATTTGCTTGCCATCTTTGGACCGGTAGACGTTTGTCGGCACGATGCCGGTCAGCGTGGAGCCGGATGG
>JAPKDI010000290.1 GCA_026421105.1 Alphaproteobacteria bacterium
TCTTCAGATGGTCTCACGCAGTGGATGACAAAGACACTCGATTCAATTGGGGGAACTTACACGCTCGATATTCGTGTGACCGGCGAGGCCTTCCTCACCCCGCCGGGATCCTTGAGCGATCTGCTGGCGCAATCAGTTAAGGCGCGGCTTGGTGTCGAACCGGAACTTTCAACGACTGGCGGTACATCGGACGCCCGCTTTATAAAAGACTACGCGCCGGTCGCTGAGTTTGGCCTGATTGGCAGCACCATGCATAAGGTCGACGAGCATGTTGCCGTCGAGGACATCATTGCCCTAAGCGATATCTACGAAGACCTAATCAGCCGGTATTTCGCCGCCAGCACCTAGTCTTCCGGGTAACGAACCGCACGGAGATAGAGTCCGTCGGGCGGGGCGGTCGGACCGGCAGCTGCGCGATCGCGCTTTTCTAGAGCGGCCGCCACATCGTCGGCGGACCATCGGCCCTCACCCACTAATTTTATTGACCCAACCAAGGCGCGTACCTGGCTCCGCAAGAAAGACCGCGCGCGCGCGGTAACCGAGATCAGGTCTCCAACGCGCTCAACGTCTAGACCATCGAGGGTTTTCACGGGCGACTTGGCCTGGCAAAACGCCGCCCGAAATGACGTGAAGTCGTGCTTACCAAGCAAGCGATCTGCCGCCCCTTGCATCGCCAATGCGTCGAGCCCAACCGGGACGTGCCACACACGCCCTTGATCGAACGTCGCCGGTGGCCGCCGCGCGAGGATGCAGTACTCGTAGGTTCTCTCGATGGCCGAGAAACGAGCATGAAACGCCTCGTCGACAACGCTAACCGCCATCACCGCGATCGGTTGCGGCTTGAGGTGATAGTTCAACGCGTCACGAACCGTGTCTATTTCTGGGTCCTTGGCTAAATCGACATGCGCCACCTGCCCCGATGCATGGACCCCCGCATCCGTTCGCCCCGCGCCATACAACATGAGGGGCTCACCCGTGAACGCGAGGAGCGCTTGCTCAATAGCCGCCTGAACAGAAGGACCGTTCCTCTGCCGCTGCCAGCCTACAAATGGCCCGCCGTCGTATTCGATCGTCAGTTTATAGCGGGCCATCAGTCTAAATGGGCGCCGGCAGGAACTGCCCGACCCGCCAGGAACGCTCTTGCATCGAGCGGCTGGCGCCCGGCGACCTGCAGGCGTTCGATCTCGATCGCGCCGTCGCCACACGCAACAACTAGCTGACCGGAGAGAGCCGTCCCGGGCACACCGTCCCCCGCGACCACGTGCGCCGCCAGTATTTTGACCCGGTCCTTTCCCAACGTCGTCCACGCGCCGGGGGCCGGTGAAAACGCATTGATTCGCCTTACGACTTGGCGGGCGGTCTCGTGCCAATCGATTCGTGTTTCACCGCGGTCGACCTTTTCTGCATAGGTGAGGCCGTCGGTGTCTTGCGGGTTCGGCACGGCGCTGCCGTCGCCGATCTTGTCAAGCCAGGCACCGATCAGTGCGCTACCGATCTCCGCCAACGTGTCATGCAGATCGCCGGCGGTCGTGGCATCGTCGATGGGTGTTGCTTGGCGCGCGAAAACTGGCCCGGTGTCCAAACCTTCATCCATCTTCATCAGGCAAACACCGCTTTCGCTATCGCCTGCGAGGATCGCGCGTTGGATCGGCGCGGCGCCGCGCCAGCGCGGTAGTAAAGAGGCGTGAATATTGACGCAGCCAGATCGTGGCGCGTCCAGGATCGCCTTCGGCAGGATGAGGCCATAGGCCCCGACCACAGCGACATCTGCGTTCAGCGCGCGAAATCGTTCCTGTTCTTCCGCAGTCTTTAGGGATGTTGGCGTGTGAACCGGTAGACCCAACCCTTCCGCAACCTGATGAACCGGCGACGAGGTCGTCCGGTGTCCACGCCCAGACGGGCGGGGCGGCTGGCTATAGACCGCAATGATGTCATTGTTGGGGATCGCCGCGCGCAAGATTGGAACGGCGAAATCGGGCGTTCCCATGAAGACCACCCTCATAGTCGCAACGTCCTATTCCGCCGCCTGTAGGCGCCGCAATTTCTTCATCCGCCGCATGATGATACTGCGCTTAATGGTCGAGAGGTGATCAACCAGCAGCACGCCGTCGAGATGATCGAGCTCATGCTGCAGCGCGATCGCCTGCAGGCCCTCCGATTTGATCGTACGGATTTCACCGTTCTCGTCCGTGTACCGGACATGAACTGCGCCGGGTCGTTCGACCTCTTCATACTGGTCGGGGAAGGACAGGCAGCCCTCTTCAAAAGGGTCGATTTCGTCAGCCTGCCAGGTGATCTCAGGATTGACCATGCGCACCGGGTCAGGTGGATCCGGGTCCTTGGCAGTATCGATGACAACAATGCGCTGCGCGACACCAACTTGAATCGCCGACAGGCCCACACCAGGCGCTGCATACATGGTCTCTAGCATATCATCCAGGAGGTTGCGTACGGTGTCGTCGACCGTTTTCACCGGCTGCGAGACTTGGCGTAAGCGCGGATCAGGTGCCGTAATAATTTGAAGTAGGGCCATAGCGTCTCCAAGGCCCTACCTATGCGTC
>JAPKDI010000291.1 GCA_026421105.1 Alphaproteobacteria bacterium
CCAGCATCAATCGCGCTGCAGTGGTTGATCTCGTGCGTCATGGCTACGTCACCGGCGGTCATTCTATTTACAACGAAGTCCAACGCGTCCCACCGGGCAGCATGCTGACGATATCCGCTGAAGGCACGAGCACCGCTTCGCGCTACTGGACAGTTCAGGCCACCGCACCAGAATCCGTCGAGGCGCCCGAGGCCGTTCGAGAGCGAATCGAAGCACTCTTGAGCGATGCCGTAAAGCGACGGATGGTCGCAGACGTTCCCCTGGGCGCGTTCCTATCCGGGGGCGTCGACTCGTCTGCCGTCACCGCCCTCATGCAGGCGCAAAGCAGTCGTCCCATCAAAACCTTCACGGTTGGGTTCGGGCAGCAAGACTATGACGAGGCGGCGCATGCGCGTGAGGTCAGCACCCGCCTCGGCACAGATCACACCGAAATTCGGTTTGACGTTGACGAGGGGGCCGCACTCATTCCTAGGCTACCGGAAATGTACGACGAGCCTTTTGCGGATTCGTCACAGATCCCGACGTTCCTCGTGTCGCAAGTCGCACGCCGCGACGTAACCGTGGCATTGTCCGGTGACGGCGGCGACGAAGTTTTCGCGGGCTATACCCGGCACCAACTTGCATCACGCTGGTCACGCATTCGCAATATGCCGTCCCCACTGCGACGCGCGTTGGGCGGCGCCCTCCGGTCAGTGTCACCAGCCACGCTTGATCGCCTCATGCAGGCCTTGCCGTCAAACCGGCGCCCGCCCCAAGCGGGCATGCGGCTTCACAAATTGGGCGCGGTGTTGGGCGCATCGTCGCTGCAATCGGTCTATGACAACCTCACAAGTTACGGTGATCATTTCGTGTTGGGTGCTGATCCGCATGGGGTGGGGGCCGATGAGGGGGTGACCGGCGACCCCGTCCTTTGGATGCAAACGCGCGACCTCAACGGGTATTTGCCCGATGACGTCCTCACCAAAGTGGATCGCGCGAGCATGGCGGTCGGCCTGGAAGTGCGCGTCCCGATTCTTGATCACCGCGTGGTCGAAGCACTGTGGGCACTCCCCAGCAACCTAAAAATTCACGGCGGAGCCTCGAAATGGCTGTTGCGCGAAATTCTCTACCGCCATGTACCGCGCGAGTTGTTTGACCGGCCCAAGCAAGGTTTCGCGGTGCCGGTGACGCGGTGGCTGCGCGGCCCATTGCGCGATTGGGCAGAAACGCAACTGTCGGCGGACCGCCTTAAGCGCGAAGGTATTTTCGACGCTGCGACGGTTCAGAAACTGTGGTCCACCCACCTCGCCGGACGGGTCGATCACTCTGGCGCGCTATGGGCCACATTGATGTTCCAGGCATGGCACGAACACATGCGCGCCACATCATGATCCAGCCGCGCCTGTTGATGGTGCTGAACGACGCGCCCTTCTTTATTACGCATCGCCTCCCCGTCGCCCTGGCTGCGCGCGACGCCGGATTTGAGGTCCACATTGCGACCCCGTACGACGACGGCCCGGTTGCCATGATGCGCAACGAGGGTCTTCATCATCACGATATTCCATTGAAGCGCGGCGCGCGGCGCGTGGGCGGCGAGATCGCTCTTATTTTGGCGCTGTGGCGCATCGTCGGGACGATACGGCCCGACGTCATGCACGCCGTGACAATGAAACCGGTTCTCTATGCCGGGCTCGTCGCGCGGTTGCGGAGCGTGCCGGCGGTAGTCCACGCCGTTACTGGATTGGGTTACCTATTCCTCATTGAGGGCCTTGCGGCACGCCTTCAACGTGCCCTCGTCAAGCGCCTCTACCGGTTCGCGCTCGGTCACCGTAACGCCGTCGCGATTTTTCAAAACCCCGACGACCTCGCTCTGTTTCGTGACAGTCATCTGGTCGACCCTGCCATCACCGTGATGATTCGCGGCTGCGGTGTCGACATGACGCACTTTGCGCAACGCCCAGAGCCAGACGGAAAACCTGTTGTTGTTTTCCCCGCACGTATCTTAGGCGACAAAGGCGTACACGAATTTGTGGCAGCCGCCCGCCGACACCACGACGCCGCGAATTTTGTTCTCGTTGGGCGCACCGATCCGGACAACCCGACGGACGTGGGCGAGGCGGGCATTCGCGCGTGGGAACGCGAAGGCATATTGACCTGGCAAGGATTTTCCGACGACATGTCGGCCGCGTTGGCGCAGTCAAACATTGTGTGCATGCCGTCTTACCGCGAGGGCTTGCCTCGGGTGTTAATCGAGGCCGCTGCCATTGGGCGCGCCATCGTCACAACCGATGTTCCGGGATGCCGCGAAATTGTGCGTCACCAGGAGAATGGCCTGTTGGTCCCCGTCCGGGATCAGGATGGCACGGCAGCAGCTGTCAAACGCCTGATCGACGACCCCACCCTCCGAGCACGGCTTGCCGCCCACGGGCGTGCCGTCGCAGAGACTGAGTTTTCGGTGGAAATATTTGTTCGGCAATCGCTCGGCGCCTACAGACAGGTGTTGCCACCTGCTTTTCCGGATTCCTAAACACGCCTCGGGCAGACCGTCGCTGATCTGATATAAGCGGCCATGGTCG
>JAPKDI010000292.1 GCA_026421105.1 Alphaproteobacteria bacterium
CAAATCGAACCGTTGGTGGTCGACGAGCTCATCAACACTCGGTTGGTGGCGCGGCTAGCACGATCTGCGGGAACGCAAGATAACGAAGACTACAAGCGGCAAGTCGAAGACGCGGCAGCACGAATCCTTCAGGCGGTGTACCTCGGCGGTCAAATAGAAGAGCGCATGACCGAGGATCGCTTGGTCAAGGCATACGAGGTATTTGTGGCGGAGAACCCGCCGACGGAACAAATTCGCGCGAGCCATATTTTGGTCGAGGCCAAGGAAAACGCTCAAGCTATTGCGGAAGAGGTGCGCGGTGGCGGCGATTTTGCGGAAGTCGCCCGTCGGGAATCGACCGGCCCGTCAGCGAGCGCAGGGGGCGATCTCGGATACTTCGAAAAAGGGCAGATGGTTCCGACATTTGCCGAAGCGGCATTCGCACTTGAGGCAGATGAGGTGTCCGATCCGGTGCAAACGCAATTCGGCTGGCATGTCATCAAACGGGTTGATCGTCGCCAAACGCCACCGCCCTCACTAGACGAGGTGCGCGGAGAGCTGACCCAGCAACTGACCGGCGAGATCATGGGCGAGGTTCTTTCAGAGGCACGTGAAGGCGTTACCATCGAAAAATTTGATGGTGGAGGCAATCCGGTTGAGAACTAGCCTTCTATTGCCGGGCGGGTCTCGACACCACTAAGATTCGCTCGCTATGGCTCACGGACTCCCACGATCACCGCTCGCGCCCGTCTCGACACCAACGTTGCCGCCTATCGAAGGTGTGCGCTTGTCGACGATTGCCGCCGGCATTTCATCCGACCGTGCGGACGTTTTGATGGCGTCGCTATCCGAAGGGACGAGCGTCGCGGGCGTTTTTACTAAATCAAAGACAGCGTCCGCGCCGGTTCTGTGGTGTCGCGATATTCTGCGCAAGGGCACCGCGCGGGGCCTAGTGGTGAACTCTGGAAACGCCAACGCCTTTACAGGGTATGAGGGTGTTCGCGCGGTAGCAGCCACTACAGCAGCCGTAGCCAAGGCCCTTGGCTGCCGGGCAGACGAAGTGTTCGCAAGCTCAACCGGCGTCATCGGCGAAAAACTGCCGACGGGCAAGGTCCTCTCGGTAGTCGACAGGCTTAAGCGGGGATTGAGCGTGTCCAAGTGGACTGAAGCAGCCGACGCCATTCGGACTACCGATACATTTTCCAAATTGGCGACGCGGTCGTATTCTATTGGCGATGTGAAGTTTAACCTCAACGGGATCGCCAAGGGCTCGGGCATGATTGCACCCGATATGGCGACCATGCTGGCCTATGTGTTCACTGACGCCGCAATTCCACACGAGGTTCTTCAGGCGGAACTTGCAATGGCCAACGACGTTTCGTTCAACGCGATTACCGTCGATGGGGACACCTCGACAAGCGATACCGTGCTTTTGTTTGCGACCGGTGCTGGCCCGAACCACCAAGTAGTACAAGATAGTAAAAGCCCGCTGATCCGTGACTTACGCCGCGCGTTACGCGATCTCTTGCTTGACCTTGCCCACCAGATTGTGCGGGACGGCGAAGGTGCATCGAAGTTTGTACGGATTGATGTTTCCGGCGCGAAATCGAAGCGCGCCGCACGGCGGATCGGACTCTCTGTCGCGAATTCTCCGTTAGTTAAAACCGCGATCGCGGGGGAAGATCCAAATTGGGGCCGGATTGTGATGGCCGTGGGTAAAGCGGGAGAGGCCGCCGACCGAGACAAACTGCGAATCGGCTTTGGTGACCAAGTGGTGGCCGAAAACGGAGCCAGGGCAAGCGGTTATGACGAGGCCACCGCGGCGGCCTACATGAAGAATTCAGAAGTCACGATTTCGATCGATGTTGGCGTAGGTCGCTCGCGTTTCACCATCTGGACCTGCGACTTCACAGACGCGTATATCCGCATTAATGCGGATTACCGATCCTGATCGGTGCGGGCCTCACCGCGCAATGAACATTCAAGCAAAATCCACAATCCCATTTGAAACAGCGCGGTTCCGTCTTCGCGCTTTTGACGTCGCCGATAGGGAGCCATTGGTTGGACAGCTAACGGATCCGTTGGTTTCCAAACAGCTCGCGTTCGTACCGCACCCTTATGACGCGAGCCATGCGGAAGCCTGGATAAAGGACTGCGTCCGAAATCCGCCGGGCAAGGTCGTTGGGTGCCGACTTGCCATCGAGCGCCGAGAGGATGGCGCATTCGTTGGCGGTCTCGGATTGATTCCGCACGGGCGGTCGTTTGAACTCGGCTACTGGTTAGATAGAAAATATTGGGGCTGCGGCTATGCGACAGAAGCGGTCGGCGCGGCCGTTGATTTTGGTTTGACGGTACTCCAGATGCGACAAATCGTGGCTTTCGTTTTTATGGGGAACCCGGCCTCAACCCGAGTGTTGTCGCGACTTGGGTTTGCTTATCGTGGCCTCGACGAATCGACACCGGATCACAAGAACCGAAAGGTCTTACGCTATGACCTTGCCGGGTGGGCATGATCAATCCGCCGTTCGCGAGTGCGCGCCTGATTATTCGACTTCCCAAACAAAC
>JAPKDI010000293.1 GCA_026421105.1 Alphaproteobacteria bacterium
CGGCCGAGCCGGTAGAGTTCCATATTGGTCAAGTACTTGCCGGTTTTTATCGGATCGTACGGGGTGAAATTGATCGTCCGGACGAAGCGACGAATGATCTCGCCATCGATCACGTCCGCATCGATCACGTTCAAGCAACCAGTGTCCTGTTCGAACGACGCCATGCCTTCAGGGCCGCCATGGGTGACCCAACTGAGGACCGCGCGGTTGGTGCCCCCGTGGCAGACCAGGAGCGCCGTCGTCCAATCGTTGCGCGCAAGGAGCGTGACCATGGCATCAGCGATGCGGTTGTAAAACGCGGTGAACTCTTCACCGCCGGCAAAGCAAGCGCCCGGTAGATGCGCAGTCTCGAAGCCGTAGACAAATTCCGCTTCGATGCGTTCGGGCGTAAGCTCGGAAAAACGGCCGGTCTTGATTTCTCGCAAGCTACCGATTTCTTCGATCGGCATGTCACGGCCGTCGAGCGCCGCGTTCAGCGTTTGTTTAGTGCGCAACAAACCGGTATGCGCTGAAAGGTCGAACGTGATGTCAGCGAGCGCCTCCCCCATGAGTGCAGCTTGGTTCCGGCCCTTGTTGGTGAGTTCCACCGCGTCCGGGTTCAACACCCCCTTGCCGCCAAATTTGTAATCGACCTCGCCGTGGCGCATCAGATAGATGCGCCGACGGCCTTGGGTCCCGGGGAGGCCGAGCGTCATACCGCTAGTCCCGTGGGAATTGTTTGTACTTGATGCGGTGGGGGCGGCTGGCGGCTTCACCAAAACGGCGTTTGAAGTCGGCTTCGTAGTCTTGGTAGTTACCGGCGAACCACTCGGCGTGGCTGTCACCCTCAAATGCCAGAATGTGCGTGGCGACGCGGTCGAGGAACCAACGGTCATGGCTGATGACAAGGACACAACCGGAGAATGCATCAAGTGCGTCCTCGAGCGCACGCAAGGTATCGACATCAAGATCGTTGGTCGGCTCATCGAGTAGCAGCACGTTGGAGCCCGACTTCAACATCTTGGCGAGGTGAACGCGGTTGCGTTCGCCGCCCGACAGTTGGCCAACCTTCTTTTGCTGATCGGCGCCTTTGAAGTTGAAGGCGCCGACATACGCGCGGCTCTGAATCTTGCGCTTGCCGAGATCGATCTCGTCGTTGCCTTCGGAGATTTCTTCCCACACTGTTTTGTCGGGCGAGAGGGCATCGCGGCTCTGGTCGACGTACCCAAGTTTGACGGTATCACCCAAGCGCACCGTGCCTTCGTCAGGCTTTTCTTGCCCGGTCACCATACGGAAGAGCGTGGTCTTGCCAGCACCGTTGGGCCCGATGATGCCGACAATGGCACCAGGCGGTACTTTGAACGTTAGGTCCTCGACGAGGAGAACATCCCCGAAGCCTTTTTTAGCGCCCTCAATTTCAATGACGAGGTCGCCCAAACGTGGTGGGGGTGGGATAAGAATTTGCGCAGTGCCCATAACGCGTTCTTGTTCTTGGCGCAGCAGGTCATCATACGCATTGATACGGGCACGGCCCTTGGCTTGGCGCGCTTTGGGTGTTTGGCGAATCCACTCGAGTTCGTGCCGCAAAGTCCGTTGGCGAGCCTCTTCTTGGCGACCTTCCTGGACGAGACGCGTTTCTTTTTGTTCAAGCCATGACGAGTAGTTGCCTTCCCACGGGATGCCGTGGCCACGATCAAGCTCGAGAATCCAACCGGCAACATTGTCGAGGAAGTAACGATCATGGGTGACGGCAACAACCGTGCCCTCGTAGTCGGCGAGGAAGCGTTCGAGCCAGGCCACTGATTCGGCGTCAAGGTGGTTGGTGGGCTCATCGAGAAGCAGCATGTCAGGCTGCTCTAGCAGCAAACGGCATAGTGCGACGCGGCGACGCTCGCCGCCCGAAAGTTTGGCGACGTCGGCGTCACCCGCCGGACAACGCAAAGCATCCATCGCGATTTCGGCGGTGCGCTCGATTTCCCAGCCGTTCACGGCGTCTATCTTCTCCTGCAGCTCGCCTTGTTCGGCGAGAAGCGTGTTCATCTCATCGTCTTCCATCGGCTCAGCGAACTTTTCGCTGATCTCCTCGAAGCGTTTGAGCATTGCGCCGGTCTCAGCCACGCCATCCAGCACATTAGCGAGGACGTCTTTGTCGGCGTCGAGTTGGGGTTCTTGTTCGAGGTAGCCGATACACAAGCCGTCCGCCGCTCGGGCCTCACCGAGGAACTCAGTTTCCTGGCCGGCCATGATCTTGAGGAGTGTCGATTTACCAGCGCCATTGAGGCCCAGCACACCGATCTTGGCGCCGGGGAGAAATGACAGTGAAATGTCCTTCAGGACCTGCCGGCCACCCGGATAGGTCTTATTCAGACCGTGCATCGTATAGACGTACTGAACTGCCATGGCTCGCTTGCGGTTTGTGAGGGTTGGCGGGCTTGTACCGGATGGTGGAAACCACCGCAAGCGTTGCCCCACTGGCCGTACGGGGGCACAGTCCCGGCGTCCCCGAGTAGGTCTCCTGTGAACTATTTCAATTTCATTCTACGAAACCGCGCGTTTCT
>JAPKDI010000294.1 GCA_026421105.1 Alphaproteobacteria bacterium
CCGCAATCCCGCTGTTGAATAGATAGCCGGCACGAACGGTTGGATCGAGTTTAGCTCCGTCCTGGCGGCAGTCGAGGTTCGGCGAACCGACGGACTCCAAGAGGTCCTTTAGGGCCAACATCGCTTCGGCGTCAATCAGATCACCGGCGATCGCGGCAATTCGTGAGGGATCGAGGCCCTCGATCTTGTTGGCGATAGCGTCGAATGCCTGGCCCCAATTTACCGCAACAAGTTTGCCGTTCTGACGCACATAGGGTTTGTCGAGACGACCGTGTTGCAGGCCATCACAAGCGAAGCGCGTCTTGTCGGAAATCCACTCCTCGTTGACCTCTTCATTGAGACGCGGCAAGACCCGCATGACCTCGCGGCCGCGTGCGTCGACGCGAATATTGCTGCCGACGGCATCCATGACATCGACGGTTTCGGTCTTTCGAAGCTCCCAAGGTCGTGCCGAGAACGAATAAGGCTTCGACGTCAGTGCGCCGACTGGGCACAGGTCGATGATGTTTCCGGAAAGCTCTGAGGTCAGGGCTTTTTCAACGTAAGTACCGACTTCCATTTCCTCGCCGCGACCAATCGCGCCGATTTCCTCCACCCCAGCGACCTCCGTGGCAAACCTGATACACCGCGTGCAGTGAATGCATCGCGTCATGATCGTTTTGACAAGCGGGCCAAGGTCTTTGTCTTTGACGGCGCGTTTGTTTTCCTGAAACCGGTTGCGATCCCGCCCAAACGCCATCGCTTGATCTTGCAAGTCGCACTCACCGCCCTGATCGCAAATTGGGCAATCCAAAGGATGGTTGATCAGCAAGAACTCCATCACCCCTTCACGGGCCTTTTTAACGGTTGGCGTGTTGGTATTGATCACCATGCCGTTGGCAACCGGCATAGCGCACGAGGCAATCGGCTTTGGAGATTTCCCCATCTCGACAAGGCACATGCGGCAGTTACCCGCGATTGAGAGACGGTCGTGGTAGCAAAAACGCGGCACCTCAGCGCCTACTTCTTCGCACGCCTGAAGAACGGTCAGGCCGTCCTGAACCGTTATCTCATTACCATCGATTGTCAGTGTTGCCATGTCTGGTCCTAGGCCGCTTGCGAAGCGGGCGAACCCGTTTTTTTCTCGATGATGCGCCGCTCGACTTCCGGGCGGAAGTGATTAATCAATCCTTGGATCGGCCACGCTGCAGCGTCGCCCAATGCACAAATCGTATGACCTTCAACCTGCCCTGCAACATCGAGGAGCAAGTCGATCTCCTCTACATGGGCTTCGCCCGTGGCGAGGCGCTCCATGACCCGCCACATCCAACCAGTACCCTCTCGGCAGGGCGTGCACTGGCCACAGCTCTCATGCATGTAGAACTTCGACAGGCGAGCGATCGCCGCGACGATGTCGGTGCTTTTGTCCATGACGATGACAGCCGCAGTACCAAGACCAGACTTCACTTCGGCGAGGGCATCAAAATCCATGAGAACGGTGTCGCAGATCGATTTTGGCAATAGACGTACTGACGAGCCCCCAGGAATGATGGCCATCAGATTGTCCCATCCGCCCTGCACGCCTCCCGCATGTTTTTCGATGAGTTCCTTCAGCGGGATGCCCATCTCTTCTTCAACGTTGCAAGGGTTGTTGACGTGCCCCGAAATGCAGAAAACTTTTGTACCTGTATTTCGCTCACGACCGAAACCCGCAAACCAGGCACCGCCGCGGCGCAGAATTGTCGGGACGACGGCGATGCTCTCGACGTTGTTGACCGTCGTCGGAGAGCCCCAAACCCCCATGTTAGCGGGGAATGGCGGCTTTAACCTCGGCTGGCCTTTCTTTCCTTCAAGACTTTCGATTAACGCCATTTCCTCGCCGCAAATGTAAGCCCCTCCCCCACGATGTACATAGATGTCGTATTGCCAGCCGGACCCGCAAGAGTTCTTTCCTAAATAGCCTGCCTCGTAGGCTTCTTGAATCGCCGCTTCGAGACGTTCGACCTCGCGGATGAATTCACCGCGGATGTATATGTAGCAAGCGTGCGCACCCATCGCGAAACCTGCGATAAGGCAACCTTCGATAAGTTTGTGTGGATCGTGGCGCATCAGGTCACGGTCCTTGCAAGTCCCTGGTTCACTTTCATCAGCGTTGACCACCAAATAATGCGGCCGGCCATCAGACTCCTTCGGCATGAATGACCATTTTAGTCCGGTTGGGAACCCTGCTCCGCCGCGACCGCGGAGGCCTGATGCCTTTACTTCATCGATTATCTTGTCACGGCCAAGATCGAGAAGCGCCTTAGTGTTGTCCCAGTCGCCTCGCGACTTTGCCCCCTCAAGGCGCCAGTCATGGACCCCATACAGGTTCGTAAATATTCGGTCGTTGTCTTGCAGCATCAGACCGTTTGCTCCTTTAGCGTAGTGGCCCCACCCGTCGGCGCCGAGGTTTGCCGACCGGACTGCGATCCTGGCGAAGGCGTCTCACCCTTACGAAGGGCGGCAATAATGGACTTCATGGCTTCCGGATCGACGTCTTCGTAATAATCATCGCCG
>JAPKDI010000295.1 GCA_026421105.1 Alphaproteobacteria bacterium
GACCGGATGGCGAAAGCGACGAACGAAATCAGCCATTGGCGCGAATACGATTACGTTCTGATCAACAAGGACGTCGAAGAAACGATGATCCAATTGCAGTACATCGTTGGGGCTGAACGTCAGCGGCGAGAGCGGCAAATCGGGCTTCTCGATTTCGTACGGTCGTTAGACTGACGAACTGCGTCCAATCAGAACTGTCAACGCGCAGAACTGCGCAACGCTAAGGTCTTCTGCACGTTTTGTTGGGTCGATGTCGAGTGCTTCAAGAACAGCAACTGGATTTTCGACGACTCCCTTAAGGCTGGAGCGCAACATCTTGCGCCGCTGCCCAAACGCGGCAGCCGTCACTTTTTCTAGCTCCCGCGGATAAACCGCTGCGGGTTCCGAATGCGGGGTCAGGTGTATAATAGTGGACTCGACTTTTGGTGGCGGCACGAATGCTTGTCGCGGTACGTCAAAGGCGCGTTGAATTTTGCAGCGCCACTGCGCCAGTACGCTGATTCGCCCGTAGGTCTTACTGCCCGGGGTGGCCAAGATCCGGTCGGCGACTTCCTTCTGGAACATGAGCGTTAGGTCCGTGAATGGAAACCGGTCGTTGGTCAGCCATTTTGCGAGCAGCGTGGTCGATATGTTGTAAGGCAAATTGGCGACAACCGACGCACCATCCGGAAAGAGCGCTAACTCATCGATCTTGAGCGCATTTTCTTGGATAATCACGAGTTTTTCGGGAAATAACTCGCCGATTTCGGCAAGTGCGGCCAGGCACCGCGTATCGGTCTCGACGGCGACCACATTCGCACCAGCCTCCAACAGAGCGCGGGTAAGGCCGCCGGGGCCTGGGCCGACTTCGTAGACGGTCTTGCCGCTCAACGCGCCGGCTACGCCCGCGATGCGTCGCGTAAGGTTAAGGTCGAGTAAGAAATGCTGGCCAAGAGAGCGGCGTGCATCTAGGCCATGTCGGCGAATAACTTCGCGCAGAGGTGGTAGCTCTCTTGTCTTGGTCAAGCGTGCCGTTCCCGGTTGCGCGCGACCGTTTGGGCCATGCGAATCGCCTCAATGAGGCTAGATGGGTTCGCGCGGTTCTTTCCCGCGATATCCAGTGCGGTGCCGTGATCCGGCGATGTGCGGACAAAGGGGAGGCCTAATGTGGTGTTTACCGCGTGCTCGAAGTCGAGCGTCTTGATCGGGATCAGGGCCTGGTCGTGGTACATGCAGATCGCCGCATCATATGTTTCGCGTGCTGCGGTATGAAAGAGACTATCCGCCGCAATGGGACCTCGAATATCGATTCCTTCCGCGCCCAATTGGTCAATCGCGGGGGCGATAACCAGGTCTTCTTCAAAGCCGAACAGGCCGCCTTCGCCGGCATGTGGATTCAAACCGCTCATGACGAGGCGAGGTGAGCTGATCTCGAAGTCGTCGCGAAGTGATTGGTCCGTCATTCTGGCGCAGTCCACTAGCATCGATGATGTGATTGACGCGATCGCATCAAGAAGACTCATGTGAACAGTGGCTGGCACAACTCTGAGGCCCTTCGTTGCCAGCATCATCACTGTGGGAACACAGCCGGCTAGATGCCCGAGGTAATCAGTGTGACCGCTGAACCGAAACGCGGCTTTGGAAAGGCTTTCTTTTTGAATTGGGTTTGTCACGACGGCGTTTGCGGCACCGTCCATCGTCAATGTAACCGCAGCCTGGATTGCACCAAGCACGGCCGGCGCGTTTGCGGGATCCGGCGATCCAGTAACGCTGGTCACGGGCTGTGCCTGATGGAGGACGGGCATGCTGGCTGAAAATGCGGTGGCTGCGCCCTCGGCCTTATCAATTCTTGAGACCGGGACATCTAGGTTCAAGGCTCCGGCACACCGGCTCACCTCGTCGATGTCTGCGATCAAGAAAAATGGGGCTAGGGCAGATTCCTGACGCCGCAACCAGGCCTTAAGCGTGATTTCGATACCGATGCCGGCAGGTTCGCCCATTGTCACGGCCGTCGCCGGAGCGAAGGCCCTAGACATTAGCGAACGTCCACGACGGCGTCCCGCCTCAGGTCGCGTAGGTAGCGCCGCGCGAGCATCGAAAGGCGCGCCTGACCGATTGAGTTCTCGATGGCGCGCCGGTCAGGATCAGGAGCCGCAGGTTGCTCACGGTCGCAAACCATGAAGACGTGGATTCCGGTTTCGGTACGGACGGGCTTGCTAGGGTCGCCTACCTCAAGTGCAAGAATCGTCTCACGAAATTGAGCGGGCGTGTCGGAGACTTTGACCTTTCCAAGGTCGCCTGATTCCTGCGAACCCATCTCCTGGGCCAAGGTATCAAAGTCCTCGCATCCACGAATCGTGCCCCCGATTGTACGTGCCAGCGCCATTTGGCTGCCAATCGAGTCGTCATCGGCATTGGATTTGAGCGGAATGAAGATCTGTTTTAGGGCAACGGTCACTTGCGCCGGGTCAACCGTAGCGAAGCGTCGGCGTTCCTTCACACGCAATATGTAGACGCCATCGCGGGTGCTAATCGGCGAGCTAACTTCATCAA
>JAPKDI010000016.1 GCA_026421105.1 Alphaproteobacteria bacterium
CAATCTAGCGACGCCGAAGCGCGCACCCTTTCGTTCCTGAACGACCTTGTCGCCCAGGCGATGAAGGCTGGCGCCAACTCCGCCGATGCCATCGCTGCCGAAAGCGTCTCCTTGGGCGTCTCCCAGCGCCTCGGCAAACGCGAGGATCTCGAACGCTCCGAAGCGGTCGATCTCGGCTTGCGCGTCATGCTCGGCAAGCGCCAAGCCATGGTGTCGTCGACCGATCGCTCTGATGCCGCCGTCGACGAACTCGTGGCCCGCGCCGTCGCCATGGCTAAGATCGCGCCGGAAGATCCGCACATCGGTCTCGCCGATCCTGATCTCATCGCCAAATCCTGGCCCGAACTCGACCTACTGGACCCCTACGAGCCCGAGCCGGAAGAACTTTACGCCCGCACTGCCCAAGCCGAAGACGCTGCGCGGGCCGTCGCCGGGATCACTAATTCCGAAGGCGCGGACGCCGGTTGGGGTCGCAGCACTGTGGCGCTCGTCACCTCAGGCGGTTTTGGCGCGGCCTATAGCGGCACATCGCATTCGGTCTCGGCCTCGGTCATCGCCGGTGAAGGCACCGGCATGGAACGTGACTACGATTATTCGTCGGTGCGTTTCGTCAAAGATCTCGAAGACGCCGCAACCATCGGCCGTCAGGCCGGCGAGCGCGCCGTCAAGCGGCTCAACCCGCGCAAGGTCAAGTCCGGGCCCGCACCAGTTATTTTCGACCCGCGCGTCTCCAACGGCCTGCTCGGTCATCTTGCCGGATCCATTAACGGCGCCGCCGTCGCGCGTGGCACCAGCTTTTTGCGCGACAAGATGGACGAAAAAATCTTCGCGGACGGCATTGTCATCGTCGACGACCCGCACCGCAAAACCGGCCTCGCCTCGCGCCCGTTCGACGGCGAAGGCGTCGCTAACCGCCGTATGAACCTCGTCGAAGACGGCCGCCTGATGACGTGGCTGTTGGACACCGCAACCGGCCACCAACTCGGCATGAAATCGACCGGTCATGCCAGCCGCGGTGCCTCATCGCCGCCCTCGCCCAACCGCTCCAACCTCTACATGGAACCCGGGACGCAAACCCCCGACGCGCTCATGGCCGACATCACTTCAGGCCTTTATGTCACCGAGCTCATTGGCTTTGGCGTCAACGCCGTGACCGGTGATTACAGCCGTGGCGCAGCGGGCTTCTGGATCGAGAACGGCAAGATTGCGTTTCCGGTCAGCGAACTCACCATCGCCGGCAACCTCAAGGACATGTTCCTCAACGCCACGCCGGCAAACGATCTCGAGTTTCGCTACGGCACCAACGCACCCACCATTCGTCTCGAGGGCCTCACGGTGGCCGGCGCGTGACAACGGCCGACGCCGCGTCCCACGATCTCGCGACCGACCATGCGCTGCTGCTAGACGCCGTCCGTGAGGCTGGCGCGCTGGCCCTCAAATACTTCCGCACCGACGTCGAGTCGTGGGACAAATCCCCCGACAACCCGGTCAGCGAGGCCGACCTCGCCGTCGACAAATTGCTGCGCGACAAACTGATGACCGCCCGCCCAGGCTACGGCTGGCTCTCAGAAGAAACCGCCGACACGCCCGACCGCCGAACCAAGAGCCACGTCTGGATCGTCGATCCGATTGACGGCACGCGCGCGTTCCTGCGCGGCACGCCGCAATTTGCCGTCTCCGCCGCCTTGGTCGTGGATGAGCACCCGGTGTCCGGCGCTGTGTTCAACCCTGCGCAAGACGAAATGTTCGAGGCCACGAAAGGCGGTGGCGCACGCCTCAACGGCGCACCCATCGAGGTTTCAGCCAACACCGATCCGACCAAAGCGCGTTTTCTTGCTTCCAAGCAAACCTTCCGCACCCACAATTGGCCCGAGGTTGCCGAGGGCGCCGAGTTCGATTTCGTCAACTCAATGGCCTACCGCATGGCCGTTGTCGCCAATGGCCGCTTTGACGCCACCATAACGACGACCAACAAATGCGAATGGGACATCGCCGCCGCCCACCTCATCGTCGAAGAAGCCGGCGGCAGCGTCACCAACGTCGACGGCACCCGCATCACCTACAACCGCGAACACGTCCACCACGACAACGTCCTGTGCGCCGGTAAAAAGCTCCACGACGCATTGGTGGCGGGCCTCAAAGGCTAAATCTGTCGTTCCGGCACCGTTCCGAAGGACGCTCCACCCAAAGACAACTGCTGACCCCGCAAGGCACCCGCTCGTCCCTAGCCGTTCATCGGCGAAACCGACGCCACCATCAGCGGCTCATCCACCACTTCAATGTCCACGGGCGTGGTCAGCCGGTTATCTCCGTCTAATTGAACGGGCTTGCCCGCTGGCGCAGCGATACCCAGCCGATGCACGGGAACGATCCGCAAATCCGGCAAGCTTGGCAGCACCCCGCGCATGTATGCCGCGCCATAGCGCATTAGGTTCCACCGCCCGTGCCGCAGACCAATCAGCACGTGAAGATCATGCGCGGTTAGGCGTGCATCCGGCGGCACCACCTTGTCCCCGGCATAGCGCGCCGCGTTAGTGACGATCACCGAGGAGACGCGGTGCGTCGCACCGTCAATCTCGACGTCGAAGACGGTATTGCCTTCGACAATCAGCGCCACCACCAACGCGATGTAATAGGCGGTCTGCCCGAAAGTCTTCTTTAGCCATGGCGACAGAAACTTCACCGCCGCCGCATCAGCCCCGGCGCCCGCCGTCAGCAAGAAGTGCCGGCCATTCGCACGGCCCACCGTCACCGGTATCAAGGGCCTATCAGCCAGCACGCCGGCCAACCCAACGACATCGCGCGGAAGCCCAAGCTCAAGCGCCAACACATTGATGGTGCCCAGCGGCAGCGTGGCAAAGGCGGGCCGCGGGCCGTCTCGCGTCATCAAGCCATGCACGACCTCGTTGATCGTCCCGTCGCCCCCCGCCGCGACCACCAAGTCGGCATCAGCCGAAAGTGCCAAGTCCGTCGCATGCCCAGGCCCCTCGGTGGTGACAACCTCAGGCGCAAGCCCCCGCGCGCGCAGCGCCGCGACCACGCCATCTAGTAGCGCGGTGCGCCGCTTACCGGCGGTCGGGCTGTGAATGATCAGAATGCGCCGCGTCATCGCGGCTCTCGCCTCAGGCGGTTTTCAGCCAGATCGCGGTATCGTGGAACGCGGCCCCGCCGTTGGGCGGCGGTGAGTCCGCGCCGGTCAACGCGTTGATCCCGATGCCGTCGACAAACGCCTTATTGGGCCAAATCCCTTCGACGACCACCACGTCAGGCTGCAATCCATCAAAGAGATGGGCATGCACTTTTACTTGGCCACGCTTGTTGCCCAGTACAACAAGGTCATCATCGACGACGCCAAGCCCCGCCGCCGTATCGGGATGGATCATCACCTTGGGCCGTCCCTCACGCTTGACCGAGGTCGGCGTTTCGGTAAACGAAGAGTTGAGATAACTGCGCGCCGGGGCGGTGACCATGCGCAACGGATGCGTCGCGTCGATCTCCTCGATGACTTCTTGATGATCCGGCAATGGTGGCATGACGGCCCCGTCCGGGCCCAAGTCTTCCCAGCGCGGCGCGAAGTGAAATTTGCCGTCGGCATGGGGAAAACCGCTCACGAAATGCGCGGTGTCGAAATCCGGTGCGCAATCAAGCCAGTTGTCGTCCCAATCCGCGCTCTCGGGCCATCCGGAATCGCGCAACGTCGTGTCGATCAACTCCTGCGCGCTCATCGTAAAGCCCGGATGTTCGGCACCCAGACGTTTCGCCAGGCCACAAATCACGGCGTGATTGGAGCGCGCTTCGGCTAGGGGTTCAATCGCTTGCAGCCCGAGCTGAATATAGGAATGCCCGCCGCCGGAATAGAGATCGTCATGTTCCAAGAATGTCGTCGCGGGCAACACCAAGTCGGCGGCCTCGGCGGTCTCGGTCATGAACTGTTCATGGACGCAAACAAACAGGTCGTCGCGCGCGAACCCTTGGCGCACTAAATTGTGCTCGGGCGCCACCACCATCGGATTGGTGTTCTGGATCAGCATCGCCGTCACCGGTGGCCCGTCGCCCATATCGTGTTTATCGCCCGTCAGCACCGCGCCGATGCGCGACATATCCAGCACCCGGATCGACGGATCGATCGCATCGAGCCCCTCAACCACCGTTTGCTTGAAATGATAAATGTCGGAATTGCTGAAGAACGCGCCGCCGCCCTTGACCAACCACTTGCCGGTAACACTCGGCAGGCACGACACCGCATGCACGTTGGCCGAGCCGTTGCGCGAGCGCGAAAACCCAAAGCCCACTCGAATAAACGCGCGTTCCGTCGCGCCATAGGCACGCGCGAACGCGACGATCTCTTCCACCGGCAATCCGGTGATGCGCGACGCCCATTCCGGCGTGCGTGTCTTGAGGTGTTCTTCCAGTTGGTCCGGCACGTCGGTGTAGCGCGCCATGTAATCACGATCAGCGTAACCCTCGGCAAACAGCACATGCATCATCGCCGCCGCCAGTGCGCCATCGGTGCCGGGCCGCAAACAAATATGCTGGTCGGCCACCTCGGCCGAACCATTGCGATAGGGGTCGATCACGATCAACTTCGCGCCGCGCTCTTTACGCGCGCGCGCCACGTGGTTCATCACGTTGACCTGTGTCGCCACCGCGTTGGTGCCCCACAGGATGATCATGTCGGCATCGGCCATCTCGTAGGGCGAGCCGCCCATGAACGCGCCCACCCCGGCCTTCCAACCCGGGTGCACGGTACCGGTGCAAATCGTCTTCTTCATGCCCGAATAACGCATGACATGGCGCAGCCGGTTGATCCCGTCGCGCTGCACCTTGCCCATCGTGCCCGCGTAGTAATAGGGCCACACCGCCTCGCTACCCAAAGCCTGCGTGGCTTGGGTGAACTTCTCGGCGACCAGATCGAGCGCATCATCCCACCCGATCGGCGCAAACCCACCACCGGCTTGTTTCAGCAACGGCGTTTTCAGCCGGTCCGGGTGATGCACCCGCTCGGCATAGCGCGCGACCTTGGCGCACACCACACCATCGGTGTAGCGCTGCGTCTTGGCACCGCGGACCCGCCCAATCGTCTGTCCATCCAACCGCTCGATCTCAAGCGCACACTGGCTCGGACAATCATGCGGGCACGTCGAGAAAACCGTCTGGGGCATATCCATGCCGCGCACGTTAATTGGGGCACGCCAGGGCGGCAAGGCAGACCAGCACACCAGCCCCCGTTCCCGGGTGGCGCGCCAAGAGTTCGACCGGGCAGGGGTTTGGCCCAGATTCCGCCGCCATGCTAAGGTCCGCCGCAACGACGACGGGATATGCATTGACCAGCACCAGCCCCGCGGTAAAGGGCACCACCAAGGCCCTCCTGGCCCGGCTCATTCGCGGCTATATCGGCAAGCATTGGCGCAAACTGACAGTCGCGATGATCGCGATGGCGGTTATTGCTGCCACTACGGCAGCCTATGCCCAGATCATGCAGCCGCTGACCGATCTCGTGTTCGTCAACCGCGACGCCACGGGCATGATCGTGGTGCCGCTGATCTTCCTCTCCATCGCCGTCATCAAGGCGGCGGCAACCTACATCCAGACCTATCTGATGGGCGTGTTCGGCCAGCGCATTATCGCTGATGTGCAAAACAGCTTATTCGCCCACATCATCCGGGCAGATATCGCCTTCTTTCACTCTACCGCCACGGGCGGCTTGATCTCGAATTTCCTCAACGATGCGAACCTCCTGCGCGAAGCCCTCAACAAAGCGCTCACCGGCATCGCCAAAGACTCGCTCACGCTCGCGTTCCTTGTCGGCGTGTTGTTCTGGACCGATTGGAAGCTCGCCTTCATCGCCACCGTGATCTTCCCCCTCGCCATCCTGCCGATCCGCACGCTGGGCAAAAAGATGCGCAAGGCGTCGACGCAAAACCAGGAACGCACCGGTGCCTTCAGTGCGCTATTGGGAGAGACCTTTGCAGGCGCACGCCACATCAAGGCCTACGGCATGGAGGCGCACGAGACCGAACGGGCACGCCAATCCAACGAACACCGCTTGGCCGCCATGTTCAAAGTCATCCGCGCCCGTGCCGCTGCCACCCCAGCGATGGAAGTGCTGGGCGGCATCGCTGCTGCCGCCGTGGTGTTTTACGCAGCCGGCATCGGCGATGTGCAAAACCGCATGACCGCGGGCGAGTTCTTCACCTTCATCACAGCACTCGGCCTCGCCTATCAGCCGTTGCGTTCCATTGCCAACCTCAACAGCGCGTTGCAAGAAGGCCTGGCCGCTGCCCAACGCATTTTCACGATGCTGGATTCCGAACCCAATATTCAAGACGCGCCCGACGCCAAGCCGCTCGAGATCAGTGGTGGCGCGGTACGGTTCGAAGCCGTCACGCATGCCTACGAGGACGGCGCCCCGGCCTTGCGCAGCATCAGCCTTGAAGTTCCGGCCGGCCAAACCGTCGCCGTCGTCGGCCCGTCGGGAGCGGGAAAATCCACCGCCCTCAATCTCATTCCGCGCTTTTTCGATACCGAACAAGGCCGTGTGACGATCGATGGCCAAGACGTCAAAGGGGTCACCCAGGCAAGCTTGCGCGCCGCCATCGGCCTCGTCAGTCAAGAATCAACCCTGTTCAACGACACCATCCGCGCCAACATTGCTTACGGCAAACCGGGCGCCGCGACCGATGAGATCGAATCCGCCGCCAAGGCCGCCGCCGCACACGACTTCATCGGCGATCTCGCCCAGGGCTACGACACCGTGGTCGGCGAATCCGGCCTCAAACTCTCTGGCGGGCAGCGCCAACGCATCGCCATCGCCCGCGCCGTCCTCAAGGACGCGCCCATTTTGTTGCTCGACGAAGCGACGTCCGCGCTCGACGCCGATTCCGAACGCCAGGTGCAAGACGCACTCAAACGTCTCAGCACCGGACGGACGACCCTCGTGGTGGCGCACCGGCTTTCAACCGTGATCCATGCCAACCAGATCATCGTGCTTGATGATGGCGAGATCGTTGCCGCCGGCACCCATACCGAACTGCTCGCCCGCGGCGGTCTTTACGCCAAGCTGTACGCCTTACAAGGGCAACCCGCCGCCACGAAAACACCCACCCGCGCTCAGGCCTAAGCGCCGCCCGTGCTCAAGCGCCTCACCCGAAAGCCCTTCGTTCAATCCCTGCTGGCCCGCATCGCCGCGGGCTACATTTTGCTGGTCCGCCACACCACGCGGTGGCAGACCACAGGCGAAGACCAGGCCGCCCGGCTGTGGGCCGACGGCAAACCCTTCATGCTTGCCTTTTGGCACGGCCGGTTGTTGCTGATGACGGTCTATTGGCAACGTAAAGTCCCCATGAACATGCTGATCTCGCAACATGCTGATGGTGAACTCATCGCCCAGGCCATTGGTCGCATCGGCGTCGCGGCTATTCGCGGTTCGTCGAAACGCGGCGGGGCGGCCGCCGTGCGCAGTATGGTGAAAACCGCCCGCGCCGGTGAGTCCCTCGGCTTTACCCCCGATGGCCCGCGCGGACCGCGCATGCATGCCACCTCAGGGGTGATTGATGTGGCCCGCCTGTCTGGCCTGACCATATTGCCGGTGTCGCTCTCGACGCGGCGCCACCGCGCGCTCAACACATGGGATCGCTTTTGTGCCCCGCTACCGTTCACATCAGGAGTCATCCAATGGGGCACGCCGATGATCGTCGCGCGCGACGCCGACGCCGCCACGTGCGAGACCGCACGCGCCACGCTTGAGGTTGAACTCATCAAACTCACGGCCGAGGCGGACCAAGCCTGCGGTCGCGCACCGATCCAGCCCGCCGAGCCCGTGGCGGCTTCCGCCTAATGCGCGCGCCCGCCTTTTGGGGCCCCGGCCACTACTGGCTGCCCACCCTCCTGAGCCCGCTCAGTACGCTCTACGGGCTGGCCGGTCGGTTGCGCCGTGCCACGACCACCGCGGTCCGCCCGTCTGTGCCCGTGATTTGCCTGGGCAACATCACAGTAGGTGGTGCCGGCAAAACCCCTGCGACGCTAGCCGTGGCGCGCCACCTCAAGGCGCACGGTCGCCACCCCCACATTCTCACCCGCGGCTACGGTGGCAGCGCGAATGGCCCGTTGCGCGTCGATCCCAATCACAACGCCCGCGAGGTCGGCGATGAGGCCGTCTTGCTGGCACGCGTCGCGCCCACATGGGTCGGTGCGGATCGTGTCGACACCGCGCGCTTTGCCGTCGCTGCCGGTGCCGATGTGCTGGTGATGGACGATGGTTTCCAAAACCCCGACCTCGCTCAAGACCTTTCGTTCTTGGTGGTCGATGGCGGCTTTGGTCTCGGCAATGGCCGGATCTTACCGGCAGGCCCCTTGCGCGAAAGCCCGGCCGACGCACTGGCGCGCGCCACCGCCGTGATCTACATCGTTGATCCCGGTGGTGACGCTGGCGGCCCCCCGCCCCCGGGCATCGATCGCGTACCAGTTTTTCCCGCGCGCCTCGAACCGACCCCCGAGGCCGCCGTTTTTGTCGACCACCCCGTCATTGCCTTCGCCGGCATTGGGCGCCCCGCCAAGTTCTTCAATACGTTGCGCGCCATGGGCATTCGCGTGGTCGAGAGCTACGGCTTTCCCGACCACCACGTCTTCACGGCCGACGACATGATGACGCTGATCGATTCCGCGGTGTCGCGCGATGCCAAACTCGTCACCACGGAAAAGGACGCCGTCCGGCTGCCCCCCGAAGCCCGCGACATGGTCGAGGTCCTCCGTGTTGGCCTGCAGTTCGACGACAACCAAGCCTTAGACATCCTGCTCTCCCCAATCCTCGATGTCTGACGCGCCCGCCGCGAGCCGGCGCTTGCGTCATGCGTTGGAAGGTGCCGGCGTTTACGCCCTCATCGCCCTATGCCGCGCGCTCTCGGTTGATGCCGCGTCAAACCTTGGGGGCGCGCTTGCTCGGGGACTTGGCCCGCGCCTCGCGCTGACCCGTCGCGCCGCACGGCACTACGCACGCGCCTTCCCTGAGGCCAGCGACGCCGAGATCACCGACGCGATGCGCGGCATGTGGGACAACTTGGGCCGCACCGTTTTTGAATACCCAAACCTCACCAAAATCGAGTGCTACACCGGCAACCGGATCACGGTGCACGGCACCGAACACATCGACGCGTTACGCGACGACGGCCGCGCCGGGATCTTCTTCTCCGGCCACATGGCCAATTGGGAAATCATGCCGCTCTCAGTCGCCCAGCGCGGCTGTGACATATCGCTGGTCTATCGCGCCGCCAACAATCCGCATGTCGACCAAATGATCCTGCGCGCGCGCGGCGCCATCACCCACACCCACGTCCCCAAGGGCTCGATCGGGGCACGTCAAATCATTCGGCTCATCAAAGAAGGCCGCCACATCGGCATGTTGGTCGATCAAAAACTCAACAGCGGCATCGAGGTGCCGTTCTTCGGCCATCCCGCCATGACCGCCCCCGCCATCGCGCAACTCGCCCTCAAATACGATCTACCCCTAGTGCCCGCCGGCATCCGCCGCACCCACGGCGCCAACTTTGAGGTCACGATTCACCCGCCACTCGAGCATCCCCGAACCGGCGACACCGCCGCTGACGTGCGCACCCTTATGGGCACGATCAACACATTCTTGGAAGACGCCATACGCGCCGACCCACCTAATTGGATGTGGCTGCATAGAAGATGGATGGACTAGGGGGTCATCGGCCCGACAATCGTTTCGGGATCGATCCGCACTTTGAACCAGTTGATGCGCCAATCGAGGTGCGGCCCGGTGGCCCGTCCGGTGGCGCCGATCGCGCCCATCGGCGCGCCTTGTGCCAGGATATCGCCGACGGTCACCATCACCGAACTCATATGGAGGAAGGCGGACGACACGCCGTGCCCATGATCTAAAACGATGGTGCCGCCGGTGTAGTAGTGATCCGTTGCCGCCACCGTCACGCGGCCCGCCGCGGGCGCCACCACGGGAGTGCCGACCGGGCCCGCGACATCCACCCCGAAATGCGGCCGTCGCGGTTCGCCGTTGAGAATGCGCTGCGAGCCATAGACCCCTGAAATCGGTCCCTTCGCAGGCCAGATGAACTCTTGCGCAAACCAGGTCTCAGCAAAGTCGTTGGCTCGCGCCGTTCCGATTTCAGCGTTGTCACGTCGAATATGGGCGAGGTCTTCGGGGTTGGGCGTCACCTGACGCGGCGGTAGCCCGTTGATGCGTTGCACTTTGTAGGTGCGCAGCCCCACTTCCAGCCCGCGGGTTTCCTCGCGGCCATCGGCAAAACGCACCCGCAACGTCACAGGATCAGATTCATCGCGGCCAAATCCGAATACAAACCGCCCGTCGGGCGAGACCCGTAATTCTTGATCATCCAGAAACACGCGCGCGCCCGGTGCCGCCAGCCCACGCACCAACCCGCCTTGCACCACCGCGCCATCGAGCACGACTTCCGCCGCCATCGCAGGCACCGCCCAAAGCACCAGCGCGACGAGACCCGCCAACAATCGCATCGCGTTATTTCCGTTGGTTGCGCAGCTCTTCGGACCGCTTGAAGGAAATCTCTGGGGAGGCGTAGGCCTCTTGTACGTCCCAGTCCCAATAGCGCAACTCTTGCAGCATGATTTGCGCGCCCGTCACCGCGCAGGAGACATAGCTACCCGGCACGATCACATCAAAGCTGCCGGAAAGATATTTCAGTTTGGCCTCGCCGCCACCTTTGGGTCCGTGCATTAGAAAAAATCTCCTTGCCCGCCATCCGGCGATTTGCCCCGCCGGGGCGCTTTGCGCGGCGCGGGTGTTTCTTTTTTGGCGGGCGGATCACCGCCCACCGTGGCGCCAACAAACCCGTCGGCAAATTCAATGACTACCGCGTCACCCGCACCGGTCTCGGCCACGCGTTTGATCGGACGATCCCGGTCGCCGTCGCGTACCAACGCAAACCCGCGCTCCAACACGTTCTGATAGGACAGCGTGCGCAACAGCCGCACCTGCGCCTCCACCAACTCCTTGGCGCCGTCTAGGCGCTGCGTTATGTCGCGTTCCAACGCCGTCGCTGCGCGCACTGTGCGGCCTTGCACCTCGCTAAACGCCTCCACCACCAGGCGTGGCTGTAAGCGTCCCGCCAGATGATCAAACGTGGTGCGGTGATGGCGCACATCGCCCGCTAATGCCCGCACCAAGCCCCGTGCCGCCGTCGCCGTTCGGGTACGCGCAACGGTACTACGGTCGCGCAACACACTCGGGCGCAAACCGCTCGCCGCCTCGCGCAACGCCCCACGTCGGCCCTCAACTCCGCCACCCAAGGCACGGTCCAGCCGCAGGGAGGCCTCGTCCAACCGTTGCGTGGCCAAACCCAATGCATCGCGCGGATCGCGCAGGCCGCGCCGCGCCGCCTGTAACTCGCCCCGGGCTTCGCGCATCCGCCGGTTCAACCCGCCCAGGAGACGTTGCTGCAGGTTGGTCACGTCATAGATCAACTCCGCCCGCACCGGCACCGCCATTTCGGCCGCTGCGGTCGGCGTCGGCGCGCGTTTGTCGGATGCATAGTCGATCAGCGTTGTATCGGTTTCATGCCCGACCGCAGAGATCAGTGGTATTTCGCTCTCGGCGGTGGCACGCACCACCGCCTCTTCGTTAAAGCACCACAGATCTTCAATAGAGCCGCCGCCGCGCGCCACGATCAACACATCAGGCCGTGGCACCGCGCCGCTGCCGTCAATCGCATTGAACCCGCGAATGGCTGCCGCGATTTTTGTCGCCGCCGTATCGCCCTGCACCAGCACCGGCCAGATCAACACATGGCGCGGAAACCGATCGCGCAACCGGTGCAAAATGTCGCGGATGACCGCGCCCGTTGGCGACGTCACCACGCCAATCACCTCTGGCAAATAGGGAATGGGCTTCTTGCGGTCTTCGTCAAACAGGCCTTCGGCCTGAAGCTTCTTGCGGCGCTCTTCGAGCAACGCCATCAACGCGCCGACCCCGGCAGGTTCGACCGATTCGATAATGATCTGGTACTGCGATTTCTTGGCAAAGGTGGTCAGCTTGCCGGTGACCACGACCTCCAGGCCTTCTTCGGGCTGGAACTTCAGCCGCGCCCAGGCGTTGCGGAAGCAGATCCCTTCCAGCACCGCGTCCGAATCTTTCAGCGTCAGATAGGCATGACCCGACGACGCGCGGAAGATCCGGCCGATCTCGCCCTTGACCCGCACGCGGCCGAACGAATCCTCGATCTGGCGTTTGAGCGCGCCGGCAATCTCGCCCACCGAATATTCGGGTACGTTGGGCGTGGCTTCTTCGGGTGGGGTGTCTAGGAGGTCTGTCATGGCTGAACGGGCATGGTACAAAGGTCCTCCCCAACCACCAAACACTCTCGCGGTATGCCAGCATGAACATCCTCGTCGTCGGATCAGGTGCGCGCGAACACGCACTGTGTTGGGCCATCACCACCTCAGCCCTGACCGACCAGCTTTACTGCGCGCCCGGCAATGCCGGCATCGCCCAGGTCGCCAATTGTCTGGCAGTCGGCGTTGACGATACCCCCGGCCTTCTCGCCGCCTGCGCCAACCACGCCATCGACTTCGTCGTGGTCGGCCCCGAAGGACCACTAGTCTCGGGCCTCGCCGATGCCGTTGAAAAGGCCGGGATCAAGGTGTTCGGCCCCAGCGCCGCCGCCGCCAAACTCGAAGGCTCCAAAGGTTTCATGAAGGACCTGTGCAGGAAATACGGCATCCCGACCGCCGCCTATGGTCGCTTTACCGACGGGATTGCGGCCAAGGACTTCATCGCCACCACGGGCGCGCCCGTCGTGGTCAAGGCTGACGGCCTCGCCGCCGGCAAGGGCGTGATCATTGCTGAGACCGTGTCCGACGCCCACGCCGCCGTGGACGACATCCTCGGCGGGCAATTCGGCGATGCCGGGGCCGAACTCGTGATCGAAGAATTCATGGAAGGCGAGGAGGCCAGCCTTTTCGCCCTGTGCGACGGCACCAACGTGCTGCCTATGGCGGGCGCGCAAGACCACAAGCGCGTCGGAGACGGCGACGTTGGCCCCAACACCGGCGGCATGGGCGCCTACTCCCCCGCCCCGATTCTTGATGCCGCGATGGCCGAGCGCGTCATGGTCGAGATCATCCGGCCAACCGTCGCCGCGATGACCGCCGAGGGCCGTCCCTACAAAGGCGTGCTCTACGCCGGCCTGATGATCACCGCC
>JAPKDI010000296.1 GCA_026421105.1 Alphaproteobacteria bacterium
TGGCGGCTTATTACGGTCGGCGCGCTCGGGGCGGTTTGGCCATGGTCATTACCGAGGGGACCTATACCAACGATGAGTTGGGCTCGGTTGCCTATCTGAACCAGCCAGGCTGTGGGACGCAGCAGCACGTTGATGGGTGGACGAAAAGTGTGAAAGCGATCCACGACCAGAATACGGTCGCGATCCTCCAACTCATGCACGGAGGCCGGGTCTCGGATCCAAGGTGCCTCTACGAGGGTGAGCAGCCGGTCAGCGCCAGTGCCACCCACAGTTCAGGCGCAGTTCTCTACACAGATTCCGATGCGGAAATGCACGACCGTGGCTTACAGCCACCGTGGCCTAAGGTGACATTCCCACCAGCGCGAGAAGCGACCAAAGCCGATATTCGGAGGATCGCTGAGGGTTTTGCCGAAGCCGCGGTGAGGGGGGTCGAAGCCGGTTTCGATGGCTTCGAAATCCATGGCGCCAACGGCTATCTATACTACCAGTTCATCGATCCGACCCAGAACCTGCGCACCGACGAATATGGGGGTTCGGCCGAGAACAACGTGCGCGCTGCTGTCGAGGCGTGCCAATTGGTTCGTGAAGCCATCGGGCCCGACAAACTCATCATTCTGCGGCTTTCGCAGGACGGGGTCGACGCGTTCGGCGGGGCCTGGCCTGACGGGGTGCGCTACGCCGAGGCCGTCGGCAAGGCTTTGGCGAAAGCGCCCATCGATGCCTTACACTGGTCGAGTTTCGACTGGCGCGACAACCGTGATCCCAACTCGGACGTCCCGATGCCTAAAGTACTTAAGGAAGCCAGCGGCTTGCCGATGATTGTCAACGGCGGTGTCACAGAAGGCGCTGATGTGGAGGAAGTGATTACATCTGGCGCGGGTGATCTCGTTGCAGTCGGGCGGCCCCTATTCGCCCATCCCGATTGGCCGCACATCATCCGCTCGGGAGAGCCCTATAATTGGACCGAGTTTGATCGCAAGTACGTTATCAAACCGTCCTACGACTACACCTACGGGTATCCTCTTGATCTGAAGAAGTCCGATTGGGATCCAGATTTCAGCAAACGCAAATCTCGGAAGTAGGGCGCCTCGATGACCGAAATCCGTGTCGTGGTTTGGCAGTTTGTCCGGATCATGGTCCAGCTCGAAACTGAGTCAACCCGACGCAAGCCGAGGAGTGGCGGCGGTAGGAGCTCTTTGTATGAAAGTTGGCAAGAGGCATGGGAAGAGCTCGACACCAAGCTGACTGACCTCGGCAAACGCGACCACCGAGCTTATTCGAACCTCATGATGGATCAGGAGGTTGTGCTTGAGTGCACGAATGCCGCCGATCTTGCCGAGGTTTTGCAAACCGTGGACCGGGTGATTAAACGCCTCGGGGACATGATCACGCGCAAACAGGGCAAGGTGAAAGACCTGCGCTTCGAGGTTCGTGACATGAAAACCCTCCGCCAGGAGCTGGAGGCGATGCAGCCTGGCTAGTTCATGATCTCAAGTGTTAGAGAGGCCTCGCAGCTCACTGAATTTATTATGAAATTATATCAAGCCTCGCGTGCTTTGGTGTGAGCATCCCGTGCAGCGGTTGTCGTGAGCCAGCGTGCGAGGTCCGGATAGGGTCCTAAATCGACTTTTGTCACTAGCAATGAGGCGAGGACGCAAGCGACATTGAGATCGGCGATGCCGAATTGGTCGCCCACCAAAAAGTTACGGCGTTTGAGGTAGGCGTCTATATAGGCGAGGCGTGGACCAAGGGCTTCTTCTGCGGCCTTTGCTTTTGCTTCGTTGCGGGCGCCTTCTGGCTTAAACATCCGCTCGATCGCGATTGTCACTGTATGGGGCTCTGCTTCGGCGGCGGCCCATATGGTCCATTGCTCGGCTCGGGCTCGGTCCGCTTCGCTGCTCGGCCATAAGCCGTTGTCGTACTTACGGGCGAGATAGAGGTTAATCGCCAGGGACTCAGACATCACTACATCGCCATCAACCAGTGTGGGCACTTTCCCTGAGGGGTTCAGCGCAAGGTATTCCGGCGTCTTGTTTTCGCCGGCAACGTGATCCAAGGCAATCCGTTTGTAGTCGATACCCAGTTCGTTGAGCGCCCAAACGCAACGCGTTGCGCGAGATCGCGTATTCCCATAGATCGTTAGCATGTCGGTTTCCCCAGAAGTGTAACTCTCACCCTAGAGTCTTATGCTTTTTATGACGGAGATTCATCTTGGAAGAATAGATGAGGCTGCGTCAGCCCTAGGGAGTGGACATGTCTGCAAAGTATGCGCATCCGGGGTATCTCGCGGAAACGAATTGGCTAGCTGATCACCTTAGCGATCCCGACTTGCGAATATTCGACTGCACTGTCGAGATGTCGAATGACCCCGAGAAGGGCTAATCGATAAAGAATGGCCGTAAGAAATATGAAGCTGGCCATATTGCAGGGTGCTGCGTTCATCGATCTGATGAGCTAATTCAAAGATCTAGATCATCCACTCAATTTCATGATGCCGCCCGCTGACCGTTTCGTGTATCTCGCAT
>JAPKDI010000297.1 GCA_026421105.1 Alphaproteobacteria bacterium
CCGCCAAAGCGATTCCATATCTCAATCAAGTAATCTTCAACCACGCGGGGCGGATCATTTGCTTCCAATCCCAAACGACCGCCCGCGAAGAGCTGATGAATATTGGGCTCGACCGGGCCAACCTGGGTCGCCAAGAATGTCGCGGGCATGATTTTTTGCCCACGGTGTTCGGCCACGTAGTGCGCCTGCGTGAGATAAAGCAAATAGTGGATGCGACGCGCCGACAAGGTTCCGCCAGTGGACTCGCACCGCGCTTGGAACCACCAAGCGACGTCAAGGGTTGACCGGGATGCGGGAGGTTGTGGAATCACCAGAAGTTTTCCGGGCTTGTTCTCGAATTAATACAAACTCTAACCGGCAAGCCCGGGGTCTGGCAAAACATCCGACCCTTGCCCGACGCGGGTGCGATCACTACGTTGCCAGGGAACGATTAACGAACGGATAACGGACTGTTTTCTTATGGATATGAAGGGTGAGTACCGGATTTCTGCGTCGCAGCAGGCGGTGTGGGAAGCGCTCAACGATCCCGAGACGCTCAAGGCCTGCATTCCTGGCTGCGAGACCATCGAAAAAACTTCCGATACCGAGATGACCGCGACGGTGAAGGCCAAAGTCGGGCCCGTAAGTGCCAAATTCAAAGGTAAAGTTACGCTTTCTGACCTCAACCCGCCCAACAGCTACCGCATCTCCGGCGAGGGTCAAGGCGGTCCGGCAGGCTTTGGCAAAGGTGGCGCCAACGTGACGCTTGAACAGGACGGCAGTGACACCATCTTGCGTTACGACGCGAAGGCCCAGGTTGGCGGCAAGCTAGCCCAGATCGGTGCGCGGTTGGTGGATGGCGCGGCCAAGAAGATCGCCAACGAATTCTTCTCCAATTTCGCGAACCATGTTGGCGGTCCCACCGAGGCAGCCTCTGATCCGGATGCCGCGCCCGCCGTCACTGTCAAATACGAAACCAAGACCCCGACCAAGGCCATCAGCACCGCCACTTGGGTCGTCGGGCTGATCGTTGTGGTGGCGGTTTTGCTGTTGCTGTTCAGCATTCTTTGACCCAGCGCGCGCGGGTGGGTCAGCGCACTTGACCTGACCCACCCGTCCTAGGAAACTGCCGGTCAGCGCCGAATTCTTCCGATATTCCGGCCAACATTAACGAACCCTGGCTCGCCACTTGTGAGACCAAGGATTTTATTTGGGAGGTCCCGCGTGGGAAAAGTGTCGATGACCGTGAACGGCAAGGCCGTCAGTGCCGATGTCGAGCCACGGACACTACTCGTCGAATATATCCGAGAGCATTTGCGCCTTACGGGAACCCATGTCGGGTGCGATACCACGCAGTGCGGTGCGTGCACGGTGCACGTCAATGGCCAGGCCATGAAGTCCTGCACGATGCTGGCGGTTCAGGCCGAGGGAGCGGACATCACGACAATTGAGGGATTGGCCAAAGGTAGCGAACTCCATCCGATGCAAGCCTCGTTCAAAGAGAACCACGGCCTGCAGTGTGGCTTTTGTACCCCTGGGATGGTGATGGCTGGGATCGACATTCGTCGTCGTCATCCCAACGCGGATGAGCAGACCGTTCGGTACGAGCTTGAAGGTAACTTGTGCCGCTGTACGGGCTACCACAACATCGTCAAGGCCATCATGAACGCACAAGTTTAGGGCTGGGGGCAGCTATGTATCAGTTTGAATATCACAAAGCATCGAGCGTCGACGACGCGCTGAAGAAACTATCTGGCGCGGACGACGGCAAAATTCTCGCGGGTGGCATGACATTGCTGCCAACGATGAAACAGCGTCTCGCAGCGCCGAGCGACTTGATCGACTTGGCCGGGATCAAAGACCTCAAGGGCATCAAGGTTGATCGGTCGAGTGTAACCATCGGCGCGATGACCACCCACTTTGAAGTACACTCCTCCGCGGACGTTCAGAAGGCCATTCCGGCGCTGGCCGCTTTGGCGGGTTTGATCGGTGATCCCATGGTTCGCCATCGCGGTACGATTGGGGGCTCGCTGGCCAATAGTGATCCGTCGGCAGATTACCCAGCCGCCGTGATTGGGCTAGGCGCTACTATCAAGACTAATTCACGGGAGATTGCCGCAGACGACTACTTCAAGGACCTATTCGAGACAGCGCTCGGTGACGACGAGTTGATCGTCTCCGTTTCGTTCCCCATCCCGAAGCGGGCGGCCTATCAGAAGTTCCCCCAACCGGCATCGCGCTACGCGATGGTCGGCGTGATGGTGGCGGAAACTGCTGGCGGCATTCGCGTTGGCGTTACCGGCGCCGGGCCGTGTGCCTTCCGGGTGCCCGAAATGGAAGAGGCGCTGACCGAAAAATTTGCGCCAGAGTCGGTAGCCGATATCAAAGTTTCATCGGATGGGCTCAACTCGGATATCCACGGCAGCAACGAATACCGCGCGCATCTTGTGACGGTGATGGCCAAACGAGCGGTTGCCGACGCCTAGTCACTACCTATCCTTCCGGTTCACAAGGGGAGCGCTGCTCCCCTTGTTGATTCCACCT
>JAPKDI010000017.1 GCA_026421105.1 Alphaproteobacteria bacterium
CTTGATCGAGTGCGCCCTGCAACGCGGCCAATTGCTGGCGCAACAACGCGATCTGCTGGCTCAAGCGCGAGACACGTGCGTTTGCCTCGGTTGAAAGCTCTTGCTCCTCCTCAAGCGCGGTATCGCGCGCCAAGTAGAGGGCTTGAACCTCTGCTAACCGAATGTCGCGATTTAGCAGCTCTTGCTGTGCAAGCAGTGTGCGCTCTTCTGCGCTCGCCAACCGGTCCTGCAATTCGCGGTGAGTGTTCCTCAGGGTGCCGACGATCTGCCGGGTTTCCTCGAGTGCACTCTCAAGGTCCTCTGACTGTGCCGTTAGCGTTTGGGCTTCGCTTTTCGCGGCATCGAGTTTGGCGACTAACGCGCCGACGCGGGTTTCAAGTTTTGCTCGGAGCGTTCGTAGCGCATCGATATCGCGCTCTAAACGCTCCATATCGGAAAGTTGCGTGCGAATTGTCTCGCGATCACGCTCGACGGTGTCGTTGGCGGCCGCCATATTGCGCTCGGCCGTTTCAGCGCGGCGCGTCAAAAGCGCCACGGCTTCATCTAGCCGTGCGGACTCAGAGCGCAGATCTGACAATTCGACCACGAGGTTGTCGCGATCTTCGTTTGCGCTCTGGAGCGACGCAGAAAGTTGCGCCACGTTAAGCCGCAAGTCGGCGTTGCCTTGGCGCTCGAGTGCGAGCAATTCGGTTAGTTCGTTGACCTGGCTTGTCAGCCGTTGAAGAGCTTCATCACGCCCGGACAGGGCTTGCGACAGAAACACCTGTGCCAGGACAAATACGACCAACAGAAAGATGATGACAACCAACAGGGCCGCCATCGCGTCGACAAAACCCGGCCAGTAGTCCTGGCTTCGTGTTCGTGTTCGTGATCGGGGGGCCATTGTTGGTGTGGGCTAGTTGTTTCGTTTGTCGAGCGACGCTGCGATGGTCCGAGAGAGAAGCTTTAGCTCGCTGCGGAATTCTGAAACCAGTTGCTCCTGGCCACGGGTTGTCGCGTCGAGCAATTGACCGAGATAAACATCCATATTGCGTAAGTGAGTCTGTGAGGTTTTGTCAGCGCTGCCACCGTCCGCGATGCGCTGGAGGACCGGCTTCATGTCCATCTGACTCTCGACCAGTTTGACCATCAGGTCCTGTTCGGAGCGCATCTGGTCGGTGAGGGTCGCGAGCCGTTCGGAAAGATTTACGAACGTCTGATTGGCGCTGTGTCGACCACTTTCAGCCGTGCTCATGGTGCGCTGCAGGTTGTCCAAACTCTCAGCGGTTTGTTCGAGGAGGGCCTGGACGTAGGCCGGAACCGATTGGTCACTTTCCGCCAGTCCACCACCGCTTGAAAGGCGGGTGACACTGGATAGCCACTCCTCGAGATCATTGTAGAACCGGTTCTGCGCTTGCCCGGTTTGAAGATCGAGAAAGCCCAACACAAGCGATCCGCCGAGGCCAAACAGTGAGGATGAAAAGGCCGTGCCCATGCCGCTGAGCGGCGCCTCCAGGCCTTGTCGCAGGCTATCGAACTGAGCGCTGAAATCACCGCCGTCCACGGTCAGGGTCGAGATCGTGTCACCCACGGCGGCGATCGTTTGGAGCAATCCCCAAAAAGTTCCGAGCAATCCTAGGAAGACCAAAAGCCCGATCATGTAGCGTGATATGTCGCGTGATTCGTCGAGGCGTGACGAAATGCCGTCGAGCAATGAACGCATCGACAACGTGGATAGTTGCATCCGACGACTTGTCCGATCGCCCAACATGGTCGCCATTGGTCCCAGAAGCGTCGGTGGCTCTTGAACCGACAGGCCGGGCTCACTGCGACGGAAAGTTTCGATCCACTGCACTTCGGGCCGCAGCAGGAGCACCTGACGGAACGAGTAGACGATACCGAGGACCAGGACCCCCAGGATCAGACCGTTAATGGCCGGGTTGGCCTGGAATGCGGAGACAAGAGGGCGGCTGATTGCGAGTACAACCGCCGCCGCGATCAGCAGAAAGACGATCATCCTCGCCAAGAATGTGCGGGTTCCGGTCATGGTGTTTCTTGATCGCTCCCCTTAGGCGCTCGGCCCTGCTTGGTTTTTCAGATTATTGCGTCAGCAATATGACGTCCACGCGGTCACTCGGACCGCCGTCATTCGGTGCACCGAGGGCGCGCACATCGATGCGTGTGCTTCGGACGCCGTTCTCAATCAAGTAGGAGCGGACCGCAAGGGCGCGCGATAGTGACTCGCGCCGGGCGGCGCTCGGACGGTCGCTTGTGCCGCTCGCGAATGCCTTCAACTGAATGCGCTGGTTGTTCGCAGCAAGAGCAGCCGCCATTTGCTGCAGTTGCTGCTGCGCGGCGGCATTGAGCTTCGTGGCTGATCCTTCGAATAACAGTCTCAGTGCCTGGCCATCCGCGGGCGGTAATGCGGCGGTTTGTTGGCTCGAGGCCGGCGCTGGCGCAATCGCTTTTGGTGGCGTCACCGCACGATTTTGGACAGGCGCTTGGCGCGCGACTTGTGGCGCTGGGGGTGTGACCAGCGCTGGCGCGGCGGTGGCGGGTTCTTGCGCACGAGGCGCCACCGGCCTGGCCGGCGGAGGCGTGACGGGTGCGCGTACGACCGGCGCGACGGGCGCCGCCACGGCAGGTCTGGCTGTGATGCGTGGTGCTGATAGCGCCGGTCGACTTCTCGGCGCCGGTGTTGTCCGAGCGTCACCGGGTGCACGAAGAACGATGGCTTGGCTCGTGTTTTCACCGGGAAAGCGGAGGGTGCGTTTGCTGGCGCGGCCGTCAAGGTTGCGCAACGCTTCTAGGTTGACCTCCACGGTCGACTGGCCACTTCCGCCGATGATCACGGTCTCCTGTGCCCAGGCGCTACCGCTGAAAGCGACCACGCCGATGGCTGCTGCTCCAGCAAGCCGCCAAGATGACCGGCTGATCAGTGCGCGCTGTCGATGATCATTCATCGAAATTGTCTCCCTGCCTAAGCCCACGGCGTTCTGTGGCGCCGTTGGGCAAGGTCGCACCTTAGCTCAGCGCCGTGCGCTAGGACAACTAGCTCAAAGCCCAGTTTCCGGCCAATCCGGTAGCTTCTGGGCACCCTTAAGGAGGTCGAGCATTGAACGATGCAGATCGGGGTTGGTGGCAAGAACGTCACCCGAATCGAGCATAGTCCCAGCGCCGTTTAGATCGGTCACAAATCCACCGGCCTCACGCACCAGGACAAGCCCTGCCGCGATATCCCACTTTCTCAGGTCCGATTCCCAATAGCCGTCATAGCGGCCCGCAGCGACATAGGCGAGATCAAGCGCGGCCGAACCGAACCGGCGGATTGCCGCCACTTTGTCGGTCATCATGGCGAGCTGCTTCATGAACGGCATGATCGTCTCGGCGCCGCGGATTGTCGGAATGCCGGTTGCGAGGACGGATTCCGCCAATGTTCGTCGGGCCGACACGCGGAGGCGCTGATCGTTGAGGTAGGCGCCAGCGCCCTTCTCAGCAGCGAACGTTTCGTCGCGCAAGGGGTCATAGATCAGTCCCGCAACGATTTCCGTGCCGCGCTGATGGGCGATTGAAATACAAAAGTGGGGCAGGCCGTGGAGAAAATTCGTGGTGCCGTCCAGCGGATCGATGATCCAGCGGTTGTCCGCATCACTTCCTTTGACCTCAACACCTTCTTCGGTGAGAAAGCCCCAACCGGGTCGTGCTTTCCCGAGAAGTTCGCGCAGCACCTGGTCCGCTTTTCGATCAGCGGAACTGACAAAATCGGCAGGCCCTTTGATCGAGACTTGGAGCTTTTCGACTTCGCCAAAGTCGCGAACAAGCAGACGCCCGACGCGCTTCGCTGCGCCCGACATCACGTTGAGGATTGGCGACCGTGGTCCGGCCATCGGGCCTAGTCGGCTCGTTTGAGGTAGGTTCCGTCCGCGGTATTCACGATGATCCGCGTCCCGGTCTCGACGAAGGGCGGCACCATTACACGCACGCCGTTATCCATCTGGGCGGGCTTGTAGGATGACGAGGCCGTCTGGCCCTTTACGACCGGCTCGGCTTCCACGACCTCAAGGATCACGGTGGCCGGTAACTGAATGCCGACCGGCGTGCCCTCAACACTTTTCATTGTGACAACCATGCCATCTTGCAGGTAGGTCGCGTCGTCGCCGAGCATGCCAGTGCCCATCGCGATCTGTTCGTATGAGTCCGGGTCCATGAACGTGAAGATATCGCCGTCGGCAAACAAATACTGCACATCCCGTTCTTCGGTGTTCAGCTTTTCAACGCTGTCAGCGGTCCGCCAGCGTTGGTTGGTCTTCACACCATTTGTCAGGTCGCGCATCTCCACAGCGATAAACGCGCCGCCCTTGCCAGGCTGGATCATCTGAATCTTGATGACCGCCATTTGGCGTCCTTCATATTCGATCACCATGCCGGGTCGAATCTGGTTGGCGTTGATCTTCATTGCGCGCTCGGGGTCTGGATGAGGGCGCGGAAACTAACAGTTTGCCTAATCAGAGGCAAACTGCTGGCCGTCTTCCAACTCGTCTTGGTAGTCGTGCACGCACCCCCCCGGATCGCGAACGCGATAGTCCCCGTTCTCAGTCTCCAGCGCGTGCTCGATCCCGACAGGGACTTTGCCGTGGCCGCCGGGAATATCGAGCACGTAGGTCGGCTGACACAGCCCCGACACGTCTCCGCGCAGGTTGTCGACCAGGCTGCGTCCACGTTTGAGACTGGGGCGGAAATGCCGAGTCCCTGGCGCGCGATCGGGATGGTGGAGGTAGTAGGGTTTGACCCGTGCACGGACCAACGAACGGAACAAAGCCTCAAGGGTGGGCGCGTCATCGTTCACACCCTTTAGGAGTACAGACTGAGAAAGAACCGGGATGCCTGCATCGATGATGCGCCGGATCGCCTTGACCGCTGGCGGCGACAGCTCACGCGGGTGATTGCAATGGACAACGACATAGACCGCCTTTTCCGCCTGCATCGCGTCGATCAGGAAAGCGTCTATCCGCGCGGGATCGACGATTGGAACACGCGTGTGAACGCGAATGACCCCAAGGTGATCAATACCATCGAGGGCCTGCACCGCTTCCTTCAAGCGCCGCGGCGACAGGATGAACGGATCACCCCCTGTCAGGATGACTTCCCAAACCTCGGGTCGGCGCTGCACATAGTCGATTGCCGCCGCGATTTCGGTCTCGGAAAGTGGTTTTTCAGTGCTCCCAACGCGTTCGCGGCGGAAGCAATAGCGACAGTAGACCGGGCAGGTATGGAGAAGTTTCAGGAGAACTCGATCAGGGTAACGGTGGACGATTCCGGGTACCGGGCTAAACCGGTCGTCGCCAATGGGGTCGGGGTCTTCATTAGGCGACTCAGAAAGCTCTGCGACCGTCGGGACGAATTGCCGAGAAATCGGATCGGCGGCGTCAGTAGCATCGATCAACGATAGTACTGTTGGGGTCACGGATACCGCGTAGCGCGCCGCTACTCTCTCGGCGTCACCGTGTGTGTCGCGCGATATCAATCCGGCGTCCACCAGGGATTGAGCGTCTCGAATCGCACCCGAACGGGTGTTTGGCGGCAGCGGCAGCGGCATCGTGGATCCTTTGGACTGATTGGTCTGCTAGACTTCGTCGCGGTATAGCGGGTTTCTCGGCTCAGTGAAAAGTAACGGTAACGCGCCGCCCTGGCGGCCTGATCAGTTTGCGCGACGCGCGCCCTATTTGAAGGCGCGTGGAGCAATTCTTACCGCTTTACGCACTTGGTTTGGGCAAAACGGATTTGTTGAGGTGGATACCCCGGCCCTCCAAATATCACCGGGGGTCGAGGCTCACCTGCGGGCATTCACGACGACGCTTGAGGAACCGTTCGGGCTCGGCGCACGACAGATGTTCCTCCATACCTCACCGGAATACGCCATGAAGAAACTTCTGGCTGCCGGCGTGCCGCGATTGTTTCAAATCGGTCATGTCTGGCGCAACGAAGCGCGATCGCCGATCCATCACCCCGAATTCACGATGATCGAATGGTATGCCGCGAACGAGGACCAAGATGCCCTGATGACACAGTGCGCCGATCTGGTTCGTGCCGCCTTGGCCGCCGTTCCGCATGACCTGTCTCGCGGCTGCCTCACCTTTGGGACACAGACAGCTGATCCTACGGGCCCCTTTGAGCGGGTGACGATGGCGGAGGCTTATGCGCGTCATGCCGGGATCGATCTCCTCGCGACTCTTGATGCTGATGGGTCGCCGATTCACGGCGCCCTTCTCGCGGCGTGTCGTGTCAGTGGGATCGCCGCGGCGGACGGGGACACGTGGGAGGACATGTTCTTTCGCATATTTGTTGATCGGATCGAAATGCATCTCGGCATCGATCGGCCGACACTGCTTGTCGATTGGCCTGCCCCTCTTGCCGCGCTTGCTCGGATCGATCCGAATGATCAACGAATTGCGCAACGGTGCGAGCTTTATGTCGCAGGCCTAGAACTCGGCAATGGCTTCGTCGAATTGACCGATCCTGCCGAACAGCGGCGCCGCTTCGAGACCGATCTTGCGACAAAAGTGGCGTTAGGCGCCCCCGGATATCCCATAGACGATGATCTTCTTGCTGCAATAGAGCACGGGTTGCCCGCGTCGGTCGGAATGGCTGTGGGGTTTGATCGACTCGTTATGCTGGCGACCGGCGCTGAAACGATTGCAGATGTTTTGTGGCTACCGGTCGCGGAACTCTAGACCGCCGCGATTGCCACGTTGATTGCGCGGGCGCCGGCAACAGGCCCGTCCGGATGGTCCCACACCGCTGAAACAACAGCTAAGAAATCGGCTCGTGCACCAACGAGCGGCGCGCAGTTCTGCGCGGTGATCCCGCCGATCGCGACGCACGGTATTTCGAAAATACCACACCACCATTCTAGCAATTCGATGTCCGCGCGAAATGCCGGTGGCTTCGTCGCCGTGTCGAAGAACGCGCCGAACGCCACATAATCTGCGCCGCGTTCTGCGGCCTCCATCGCGAAATGACGCGAATCGTGACAGGTGACGCCAACAATCGCATCGTCACCGACAGCTGCACGCGCGTCTTCATAAGTCGCGTCCGACTGACCGATATGTACGCCGTCCGCCCCAGCCTTGGCGGCAAGGTCGGGACGATCGTTGATTAGCAGGACGGTGTCGGCTTTTTGCGTGATCGGCAGCAGGGTTTCTGCCATGCGAAGAACCACGTCGTCGCCCGTGCCCTTGAGGCGCAGCTGCAAGCACGCGACGTCATTGTCGGCTAGGACAGCGGCGACTTGATCCGGGAAGTCCGGGCCAACCTGTGGCGGACTGATCAAGTAGAGGCGGCACCCAGCGGCTCGTCCGCCTTTTTTGTTAGGCGGCAAGTTCGCGCTCTAGGTCGGCCGCGTATGCTCCGGTGCGGGCCAGGCTGTTCATTCGTGCGCGATGCAAAAATGTGCGTTGTGCAACGGCCACATTGCTGGAAGAACCCTTCCACGCCTGCAGTGTCGACTGCTGAAGCGCCCGGCCGTAGCTAAAGGTTAATTCCCAGGGCTGGGCTCCATGCGCGTTCATTGCATTGAGGTGGGCGGTCGCCCCTTCTTCGGACTGGCCACCCGAGAGGAAAGCAATCCCTGGGACAGCGCTGGGGACGTGTCGGCGTAAGGCCTCAAGCGTCCGGTCCGCCACTTCGGTGACGTCAGGTTGGTGGGAGCATGTATTTCCGGCCACGACCATATTGGGTTTGAGCACCGTGCCTTCGAGGCGGACATTGTGAAGATAGAGTTGCTCAAAAACGCAGGCGAGCGTGCGTTCAGTGACGCTCTGGCAAACACCGACGGAATGGTCACCGTCCATCAGCACCTCGGGCTCGACGATCGGTACAAGGCCTGCTTCCTGCGCGGTCGCGGCGTAGCGCGCCAGTGCGTGTGCATTCGCCACAATCGCGATGTCCGGTGTGTGGCCGTTGATGATCTTGATAACCGCGCGCCATTTGGTGAAACGTGCGCCGAGGCTGGCATATTCTTCACACCGTCCACGCAACCCATCAAGGCCTTCGGTAACCGGGTAGTCGCTGGCGCCCGCCAACGGGTGCACGCTCCTGTCGACCTTGATCCCCGGGAGGGTGCCATGGGCTTCCATGAGTTTGGTGAACGGCGTGCCGTCTGCCGCGCTCTGGCGCAGAGTTTCGTCATACAGTATTGCGCCGCTGATGTAGGCGCCCGCACCCTCGGTTGAGAATAGAAGTTCTCGGTAGTCCCGGCGATTATCTTCTGTGTTCTCAACGTCGATACTGGCTAGACGCTTGGCGATGGTGCCGGTGCTCTCGTCCGCGGCGAGGATGCCCTTGCCGGGGGCCACCATCTTGCGCGCGATGACGTCGAGGTCAGTGTTGGTCATGGTTTTCTCCGCTTGCTCCGGGTCGCCTGTAAAAGGGGTATCGATGAAGAAAGTGCTTGCTGAGCCGTCCGTGCCGGATCGCTCGAAGCAATCAGATCGATAGTGTGGGGTCGCAATCGCCCGAGCGTGCCGCCAAGCTGGTCCAACATGTCCTGAAGTTTTTTCTGCACATTGTCGTCACCGGTAAAGATAAGGTCGCGCCACCCGCATCGTAATGCGCGCATTGCGATCCCGGCGTCATCGCCACAGTCGATAATCGCGTTGGTCTCAGTCTCGGGGAAATGCGCATGACCTTGCCGGTACATCTCTAGATAGATTTCTGGTCCGCCAGTTGCCGCGGCGCCCGGCGGTGTCACGAGTGCAACACTTATCTTACTGCCGGCCGCGGCGCCAAGCGCCGCATCGACGTGGCTGAGGGAATGAAATGTGAATCCGGTAGGCAAGGTCTAACCAAGTTTGCCGATTGCTGACGCGGTGTCGGCCATTCGATTCGAAAAGCCCCATTCGTTGTCGTACCACGACAAAACGCGACACAGCTTTCCGCCCATCACTTGGGTTTGCGTCAGGTCGAACGTCGAACTTGCCGGATTGTGGTTGAAGTCGATGGACACCAACGGCTCATTGTTGGTGTCCAAGATACCCTTCATCTTGCCGTTGGACGCTTTCTTGATTGCCGCGTGGATCTCGTCGACAGTCGTTTTGCGTTTCGCCGTGAAATGAAAATCGATCATCGAGACATTGATGGTCGGCACGCGAATGGCTGTCCCATCTAGCCGGCCCTGAAGTTCGGGCAGCACAAGGCCGACGGCTTTGGCGGCCCCTGTCGAAGTCGGGATCATCGACTGCGCGGCAGCGCGAGACCGACGTAGGTCTTTGTGAAGCGTGTCGTGAACCGGTTGGTCGCCGGTATATGCGTGCACCGTTGTCATGAAACCCTGGTCGATACCGACGGCGTCATTGAGCACTTTGGCGACCGGCGCTAGGCAGTTCGTGGTGCAGGACGCGTTGGAAATAACGGTCATCCCCTTGCGCAGGCTTGAGTGATTGACGCCATAAACGACCGTTAGGTCGGCGCCAGTTGCAGGTGCCGAAATTAGGACGCGCCTTGCACCGGCGTTGATATGCGCCTCAGCCTGCTCACGTTTGGTGAAAATGCCGGTGCACTCCAACACCAGATCAACCTTCAGCTTTCCCCAAGGCAAATGAGCAGGGTCACGTTCCGCGAATACCGCGATCTTGCCGCCGCCGATGTCGATGCCGTCCTTGGTGGTCTTCACCGTTCCCTGAAAAGGGCCATGGACGGTGTCGTAGCGCAGCAAGTGGGCGTTTGCGTCAACCGGTCCAAGATCGTTGATCGCAACAATCTTCAGATCCTTCCGTTTCGAATCATGAATGGCCCGCAGGACGAGGCGCCCGATTCTTCCAAACCCATTGATTGCAACGCGTGTGACCATTCGTCTTTCCTCTTAGCGGTTGTTTAGCTGTTCAATCACGCGGTCTGCGACCGCCCCTGGCGTAATGCCGAAATGCTCAAAGAGTTCTTTGGCCGGGGCCGACTCGCCGAACGAGTCCATGCCAACAAAGATGCCGTCCTCGCCGATGAATTTCTCCCATCCAAGGCCCACGCCTGCTTCCACAGCGACACGCACAGTCCCGCGACCGAGCGTGGCAGCGCGGTACTCTGTCGGCTGCGCCATAAAGAGCTCCCACGAAGGAACCGAAACGACGCGTGCCGGGTGCCCAGCTGCCGCCAATAGATCTCGCGCATCAAGCGCAACTGAAACCTCGGAGCCACTTGCGAACAGGGTGACGACGGCCTCACCGTCGGCGCTTGCCACTTCATAGGCGCCGCGCTCGCAAAGGTTTTCGTCAACGTGGTCGGTGCGAACCGGTCGGAGGCCTTGGCGCGTTAACGCCATTACTGACGGTCCGTCCGTGCGTTCGATCGCGATTTGCCAACACTCGGCGGTTTCAATCGCGTCAGCCGGGCGCATGGTGACCACGTTCGGCATCGCCCGGACACTGGCGAGGTGTTCCACCGGTTGATGCGTGGGTCCGTCTTCGCCGAGCCCAATCGAATCATGCGTCATCACGTAGACGACCCGCTGTTTCATTAGTGCGGACAGACGCAAGGCCGGTCGCAGATAGTCGGTGAACACGAAGAACGTGCCGCCGTACGGGATCAAGCCGCCATGGAGCGCGATGCCGTTCATTGCCGCCGCCATGCCGTGCTCGCGGACGCCGTAATGCAGATACCGGCCACCAAAGTCGTCCGGCGTCACGACTGCCATATCTTTGGTTTTTGTATTGTTGGAGCCTGTGAGGTCAGCTGACCCGCCAATCGTTGTACTCAGCGCCGCATTCACGACCTCAAGCGCTTCTTGAGAGGATTTGCGGGTTGCCCAAGTTGGTTGTTCGTCAGCAAGCCGGACTTTGTATGCGCGAATCGCATTGGCCAGTGGCGCGACGTCACCCGCAAGTGCGGCGTCCCAAGCGGTGCGCGTATCAATATGAAGCCCCCGATAGCGCTGCTTCCATGCGAGAGCTATTTCGCGACTACGGCCTGGCGCGGCGCGCCAGGCGCATAAAACGTCAGCCGGCACGTCGAACGCCGGGTGCGGCCAGTTCAGTTGCTTGCGTGCCGCGGCGATTTCGTCGGTACCGAGTGGCGCGCCGTGGGTTGCGGCGGTGCCCTGTTTGTTGGGCGCGCCAAATCCAATAACGGTCTTGCACGCGATGAGAGAGGGCCGCGGGTCGTCGGTCGCGGCAGCCATCGCTCGCTCGATATCCTCGGGATCGTGGCCGTCCGCGCGTTCGACGTGCCAACCAGAAGCGGCAAAGCGCGCGAGTTGATCATCGTTCACGGCCAAGTCAGTTGGGCCATCGATCGAAATGCTGTTGTCGTCGAACAGAACGTTGAGTTGCCCCAGTCGAAAGTGCCCTGCCATTGAAATGGCTTCGTGACTTACGCCCTCCATAAGGCAGCCATCGCCGACAATCGCCCAAGTCCGATGGTCGACGATGTCGTCCCCGAACCGCGCGTTGAGCAAGCGCTCCGCGAGGGCCATTCCCACAGCCGTGGCGAGACCCTGGCCAAGCGGCCCGGTGGTTGTCTCGATACCCGGCGCAACGCCGTATTCGGGATGACCGGGCGTCCGACTCCCAATTTGGCGAAAGCGCTTGATCTCGTCCAGTGACATTTCGGCATAGCCGGTCAGATAGAGCAGGCTATACAGCAACATCGACCCATGGCCCGCGGACAAGACAAAGCGATCGCGGTCCGGCCAATCGGGCCATTCGGGGTCATATTTAAGAAATTTCGTAAACAGGACGGTGACAACATCGGCCATCCCCATAGGCATGCCTGGGTGGCCGCTATTGGCCTGCTCGACCGCGTCCATCGACAGCGCTCGTATCGCGTTGGCCATGTCGCGGACATTTGGGCTGGAGAACAGGTTGGCGCCCTCTGCAGGGGAGGTATTTTGGTTTTTTTCAGTCACGGGTCCGCCCGGCTGGCGTTGCAGGCTAGGGCAAGATGAAGGGCGCAACCATGCTCGTCAACCGCCAACCTCGGCAGCGGCGACGGAGCGTCCCGTGACTGCGCGTGTTGTTGACGCCCGCGCCTAGCCGCGCCTATCCTGATACATGAAAAGCGCACGCGAAGCGCCAGAAAAGACACGCTAAAGAGAACCAACAAGGAAGCAGGTACGCGGAGATGGCCGAGCGCGAGTCTGCGAAGACACGGGTGGAAGACGCTGTTGCTCGACTGGAGGCGGCGATCGTCGGCGTGACGGACACAACTAAAACGTCAGAATTAGAGAAAGAATGCGGCCAATTGGCCGCTGAACTCACCTCGCTGAAAGGCGACCACAAAGACGTTTCCGAGCAGCTCCAGGCCTTACAAGGCGACTACAAAGAGCTGGAAAAGGTCGTCGATCAAGTGACGGATCGGCTCGATACCACAATCGACCGGCTGCGGTCGGTTCTAGAGGCTTAAGCCCTATGGCCGTTGTCGACGTGATGGTGAACGGTCGACCTTATCCGGTTGCGTGCGACGATGGTCAAGAAGACCACCTCATCGATCTCGCCCATTACATCGACAAACGGGTTGCGGAACTCGCTAAAACCATGGGGCAGGTAGGTGATGCGCGCCTTATCCTGATGGCGTCATTACTGGTTGCGGATGAGCTTTCGGAGGCAGTCGAGTCGGCTGACACGCTGAGGCAAGCCCTAGAGGAACGGCAAGAAGGCAGCGAAAACGATGCCGAGGCGACGTTCGCGACGCTTGCGAGCCGCATCGAGAGCATTGCCGCCCGCCTGGAGAACGGCTAATTTCAACTTGCGGGCGGGTTCTGCTCGGTTTGTTCGGCTACGTATCCCTGGGGCCAATAACGTTTACTCCGGGAGCTGCCTCTGCTGGGATTGTGGTCCTAGTACTGCGGCGCCCACCTGCTTCGGCAGGCCACAGAGGAACATTCTCCGGACGACCATTGTGGTCTCGCCCCACTACCCACGATGAATGATCGCAATGCCCTGCGGCGAGAGGCGCGCCGGCGCCGCGCTCTTGCGGCGGCCAGCGGAAGCGAGCTCGCAACAACTCTCCTAGAGCACTTTCTAGCGTCAGTCCTACATAGCGAACACCGCGTGATCGCTGGATATTGGCCGGTGGGCAAGGAGATCGACGACCTGCCGATTCTCCGGAAGCTCCGTTCAATGAACAAGGTTGTCGCGCTGCCGTGTGTTGTCGCTGACGATGCCCCCCTCGTGTTTCGCG
>JAPKDI010000298.1 GCA_026421105.1 Alphaproteobacteria bacterium
CGCATCTGGACGATCAAGCTCTCTACATCGGCAAAGCGCTCTTCCGGGCGAAGGTATTCGACGAAAGAGACATCCAACGTTCTGCCATAGAGATCACCGTTGAAATCCAGAAGGTGGACCTCGAGAAGGACCGTTCGGCCATCAAACGTTGGCCTTACCCCGAGGTTGGCCGCGGCATCGTGCCAGGTCGTACCCCCCGCTTCGACAACACCAGCGCGAACGGCATAGATACCCAAAGAGGGTTGAAGATAATCACCGAGTTCCAGATTGGCGGTGGGGAAGCCGAGATCTCGACCCCGGGCATCGCCATGTTTCACTACGCCGTCGACTGCCCACCAGCGCCCCAGCGATTCGGCCGCATCGCCGGGCCGACCGCTTTGTAGGAGTTCTCGGATCGCACGCGACGAATAGAGCGCGCCATTTTCCGCAAGGTGGGCCGACACGACCGTGACGCCAAATCCAAACGCGCTCGCCTGTCCTTTAAGGAAGGCAATATCTCCACGACGCTTGTGCCCAAACGCGAAATCATGGCCCACAACGAGATGGCCGACACCGAGCCCAGCGACGAGGCCATCCTTGACGAATAACTCCGCCGTCGTGGCCGCCAGCGCGGCATCGAACGGGACCGCCACCATGCAGTCGACGCCCCACGCTTCCAGAATGGTCTGCTTGCGCGAGAACGGAGTGAGCCGGAACGGTGGGTCGTCAGGGCTGAAGTAGTGCCGCGGATGCGGGTCAAAGGTAATGATGCCGCACGGTGCGCCAGCCGCTAGCGCGACCTCTTTGGCCTGATCAATTACCATACGGTGACCATGGTGCAGGCCGTCGAAATTCCCAACAGCATAGACGGCGCCGCGCAAATCTGAAGGCAACGCATCAAAGCTCCGAACGACTTTCATAGCGGCAATTCGGCTAATTCCGGGAGGGCACCATAACCAGTGCCTCGCCTTCGATGACTGCTTTGCCGCTGACGGCACAACTGGTGCGCAGGGTGACGCGCTTCTTCTCGAGATTGATCTCGGAGATTTCGGCGCGCGTAACCACAACGTCGCCGATGCGTACCGGCGCCCGAAACTTTAGGTTTTGGCTCATGTAGACCGCACCGGGGCCGGGCAAACCGGTGCCGATTACGGCCGAAATAAAGCTCGCGCCAAGCATCCCGTGCGCAATACGGCCCTTGAACTGGGTGCTGGCGGCATAGGCCTCGTCGAGGTGGAGCGGATTGTCGTCGCCCGAAACTGCCGCGAATCTCTCGATCATCACTTCGGTAACCACATTGCTCGCCTCTTCGGCCATGCCGACCGTGAGATCCTCAATGAAGTAGCCTTGTTGATCGGTCATCTCCCCGCCCCCAAGAGTTGTAAGAAGTGTGGAATAGCGTCGCCCGCGGCGTGATGCAACCAATTCGAATGGCTTGGAACGACGCCGGCCTGGCGGCGCGGGGGAACCGGCAGGGCACAAATACTGGCCAGGCGGGTGGTCTACGTCTGAAAGAAGCGTCTGTTCTCCTTCCAAGTAGCCTCTTGGTTCATGTACCCGCGGGGCGCACCCGAGGAGGCTCTTAGGAGCCCACTCAAGTCATTGATTTCGAACAAAATTCTGAAAGGAGACAGAAAATTACGGGAGGACAATGCCGTTATGGCTAGGTTCGTGCGCGAAAACTTGCCGCAGCATCGGCTCAAAGAACTCGAGCGGCTTGCTTTCATAATCTGGATCAAATGCTGGCATGTCCCACCGCTCGCAGAACTCGTGCGCCGCATCAAACCAGGGTTTGTCACGGTGCCGGTCGCGCATGTTGGGGTCAGCGCCGATCTTGTCGAAGAAAAAGTAGCCTTGGAATTCCGGGTGATAGCGCAGGATGTTGTAATTCTGTTCGGACACAAACGGCCGCATGATTTCGCTGACAAAAGCGCCGTGATTGTCCGGCGCAAGCTCGTCGCCAATGTCGTGTACGAGCGCACAGACCACCACTTCATCGTCCGCACCATCAGCTTGGGCCCGCGTCGCCGTCTGTAGCGAGTGCTCGAGGCGATCTACCTTGAGACCAGGACATTGGCCGCCCAGACCCTTGAGCAACGCCAGCACCCGGTCTGCAAGACCAGCGTGCTCCGCAGACATATGCTTATGCATAATTGTGAAATCGTCGGCCGTCGCCTGATCGAGTCGAGTAAAGCTAACTTGTTCGTTCATTGGGCCCTCCTGCCTATCTGCAGTACATCGAATGGCGGCCACGTTGACAAGGCGCCCAGGCTCATGGGTAGATGCGCGCTACCATACGGGAGAAAAAATGAGCGATAAACCCGCAATATATCTCGAAAAAGACGGCCCAATCGGCTGGCTTGTCCTTAATCAACCAGCCAAGCGAAACGCGCTGTCCAAGGCCATGTGGGCAGCCATTCCCGACCTCCTGGAGGACGCCGCCAGTGACAAATCCATTTGCGTTGTGGTGGTCCGCGGCATTGACGAGCGCGCCTTTGCCGCAGGCGCAGATATAAGCGAGTTCGAGGCCGTCC
>JAPKDI010000299.1 GCA_026421105.1 Alphaproteobacteria bacterium
TTCAAGCTGCCAGGGATTTCGGAAACCATCGACTGGGCGTCGGCCCTCGTGCAACTCGACAAACTCGCGCTAGATCCGCAAACGGTGAACGATACCTTAGGCGTCCTGCTGAAGTACCAGGACGATATAGCCAAAATCCAGGGCAGCGAGGCCGCCAAGCTTCTTGACCAGGTGAATACCGAACTCGCCGCAGCGCGGTGATCGCCATGTCTGATACCGGTCGCCTTCCCGAAAACATCATGCATTTTGCCCGCGTATTGCGTGCAGCCGGGCTGCCGGTTGGGCCAGGGCGGGTCATTGTAGCCGTGCGCGCCGTTGAAGTTGCCGGGATCAGCAGCCGCGAGGACCTCTATTGGACCCTGCATGCTGTCTTTGTGAGCAGGCGCGATCAGCGCGAACTATACGATCAGGCGTTCCACATTTTTTGGCGCAACCCGCGCATTCTCGAACGCGCTATGTCAATGCTGCTGCCAACGTTTGGCGCCGAAAACGAATCTCCACCCCAGGCGAGAGAGGCTAACAGGCGGTTGACCGATGCGTTGTTTCCGGCGGAACAAGGCGAGCCCCCCGTCCAGAAACAAGAAGAAGAAACGCTGTTGGATGCGGCGTTTACCTTTTCCGCCCGAGAAGAACTCAAGACACGCGACTTTGAATCGATGTCAGCAGCAGAAATTGACCAAGCCAAAAAGGCGATCGCAGCAATGCGCTTGCCCATCGTCGATGTGAAGACGCGGAGGTACAAAGAGAATTCGCGCGGCAGGCGCATTGATATGCGGGCGACCATTCGCGCAAGCGTTCGCTCGGGCGGGAACATCATTCCGCTGCGGCGGCGCAGCCGGGTCCGCCGGCATCCGCCGCTGGTAGTGTTGTGCGACATTTCGGGTTCGATGAGCCGCTACTCACGAATGTTCCTGCACTTCATGCACGCGGTGACCAACGACCGGGACCGCGTTGCGACATTCGTGTTCGGCACCCGGTTGACCAATGTCACGCGGTATTTACGCCAGAAAGACGTCGATGTTGCACTGAATGACGTCAGCGAAAGCGTTCAAGATTGGTCCGGCGGCACGCGAATCAGCGAATGTATGCGGGAGTTCAACACGAATTGGTCGCGCCGCGTGCTAGGACAAGGCGCGATGGTACTTTTGATCACCGACGGACTGGACCGTGAAGGCACGGAAAACTTGGGCTTCGAGATGGAACGGCTGCACAAGTCCTGCCGCCGGATGCTGTGGCTCAACCCGCTGCTCCGTTATGAGCAATATGAGGCTAAGGCCGCCGGGGCGCGTCAGATCCTGCCGCATGTTGACGAATTCCGTTCGATACACAATCTTGAGTCTATTACCGACCTGGCGACCTCGCTCAGCCAGGATTTACCGCGCACAAAGGAAGCTACTGCCACAACGTGGGGAGCTGTCGCATGACTGCCGAACTCGACAACGTGTTGGAACAAACCGCCGCATGGCGCGAAGAAGGTAAAGGCGTTGCCTTGGCCACGGTGGTGACGACCTGGGGCTCCTCACCCCGCCCGGTGGGTTCGCAACTCGCCGCGGACGAATCTGGAAAGTTTGTGGGCTCGGTGTCCGGCGGCTGTATCGAAGGTGCCGTGGTGGAACAGGCGTTGGCCGCTATTAAAGACGGTGACACTCGATTACTGGATTTCGGTGTAACCAACGAACAGGCCTGGGAAGTAGGTCTTGCCTGTGGGGGCAAAGTGCAAGTGTTCGTCGAACGAGTCGCATGAAGGACGCCACCCTTCAACAAATACTGGCCGATCAGGCGGCAAAGCGGGCTGTCGTTCTAGCCACCGACCTCGCGAGCGGCGACGAGCGACTGATTTATCCGCACGAATATGGCGACGATCCGTTGATGGCTGCCGCGCAAGATACGGCACGATTAGACAAAAGCGTCGTGGTCGAACACGACGGCGCCAATATCTTTCTCAACGTCTACAACCCGCCCTTACGGTTGATCATCGTTGGCGCGGTCCATATCGCCCAGCCGCTCGCGCGGATGGCGGCTATGACCGGGTATGACGTAACGGTGGTGGACCCTCGGGCCGCTTTTGCCAGCGCCGAACGGTTTCCAGATGTCACCGTGATGAACGAATGGCCCGACGACGCGATGGAGACATTGGTGCCCAACGCGCGCACCGCAATCGTTACGCTAACGCACGACCCCAAGATTGATGATCCTGCCCTAGAGGTCGCGCTGCGGGCTCCGGTGTTTTACATCGGCGCTCTGGGCGGCAGGAAAACTCACGGTGCCCGGTTACAGAGGTTGGGCGAAGCCGGGTTTAGCAATGCGGACCTGGCGCGTATCTGCGGTCCTGTGGGGCTCGCCATTGGAGCCAAATCCCCGGCCGAGATTGCTGTGGCGGTGCTTGCTCAGATCACCGAGCGGCTACGACAACCGCCGGCCTGACATGTTTTTTGGCTGCATCCCCACGGCCGAGGCGGAAGGTTGCATCCTCGCCCATAGCCTGCGTTTTGAAGACGG
>JAPKDI010000300.1 GCA_026421105.1 Alphaproteobacteria bacterium
GCACTGTCCAGTGACTATGTACGACCAACGGATCCGCCAGAGGTGGAGCTGGCGGCTATATGGCAAGACATTTTGGGATTGGAATCGGTGGGAATCGAAGATAATTTTTTTGAGCTTGGTGGTGACTCACTGACGGCCTTGCGTCTTATGGCGTTGTACCAGGAACGCAGATCGGTGGCGGTGCCGCTGACTGCTTTGTACTCGGCGCCGACGATTAGAAGCTTCCTTGCCATCGTGCGAGGGATTAACGTGACGCAAGTGCATGACCACGGTCTGCAGGGAGAGGTTAAATGAAGAATTCGGACGTTGCGATCATTGGCTGGCACGTACGTCTGCCCGGAGCAAATACCGTTGAGGAGTATTGGCAAAACCTCCGAAACGGGGTCGAGTCAATCACTGTCTTCACTCCCGACGAGCTGGCCGCTGCTGGAGTTGTGCAAGGCCCAAGCAATGGCGGGCATTTTGTCCCTGCGTCGCCGACGATCGGCAGGATCGAAGATTTTGACGCATCATTCTTCGGTGTTAGTCCACGGGATGCTGAGGTCATCGACCCTCAGTATCGGCTCTTCCTTGAAGAAGCCTGGTCAGCATTGGAGGACGCCGGTTACGATGCTGAGCAGTACCCTGGAAGCGTCGGTGTCTTCGCCGGTGCCAATATTAGTCGCTATCTACTCGATAGTCTGAAGCCCGTCATGGATCAGGACCCGTCTCGCGTTGGGTCGATGGTGACGGCGATGTGCTTCAACGACAAAGATGCGCTGGCGACGTTGGTGTCGTTCAAGTTGAACCTCACTGGGCCGAGCGTAAACGTGCAGTCGTTCTGCTCGACGTCGCTGGTGGCAGTGCATCTGGGATGCCAAAGCCTGCGGCTCGGTGAGTCCGATATGATCGTGGCCGGTGGAGCAAATCTTCACGCTAAGGACCCGGTTGGCTACAACTATCGCGAGGGTGACATCCTTTCACCGGATGGGCATTGCCGTGCCTTCGATGCTGAGGGCTGCGGGACCGTGTTCGGGAGCGGCGTAGGCGCCGTCATTTTGAAGCGGTTGCCTGACGCCATTGCCGACGGTGATACGATCCACGCGGTGATCAAGGGATCGGCTATCAACAATGACGGCTCAAATAAGGCCGGATACACCGCGCCGTCTCTTGAAGGGCAAGCGGGCGCCGTGTCGCGTGCACTTACCGACGCCGCAGTGGACCCGGACACCATCGGTTTTGTCGAAGCGCACGGGACTGGTACAGAGGTCGGTGATCCGATTGAGGTAGCGGCGCTGACGCAGGCGTACCGACGCCACACAGATCGGAAGACTTACTGCGCACTAGGGTCAGTAAAAACCAATTTTGGGCATCTGGATCGCGCTGCGGGGGTCGCTAGCCTAGTCAAAGCAACCCTGGCCGTAGAGCATGGACGAGTCCCTCCCACGTTACATTTTAGAACGCCAAATCCCAAGATTGATTTTTTAGAATCCCCCTTTTTTGTCAACAATGAATTAATCGATTGGCCCCTGCCTGAAGGGCCCCGGCGAGCCGGTGTTAGCGGCCTGGGGTTTGGGGGAACCAATGCGCATGTGATTATCGAGCAGGCACCCGAGCTCGAGGCTTCGTCCGCGGGCATGCCCTTCCAAATCCTGCCCGTTTCGACCCGGACAGACACTGCACTTTCCGTTGCGGTGGCCAATGTCGCGAGACATCTTCAACGCCACCCGGAGCAAAGCCTGCCCGACGTTGCTTGGACGATGCAAAAGGGCCGCCGGGCCTTCCCACATCGTCAGGCGGTCGTGTGCGCTGACGCCCAGGAAGCAATTTCTCTATTCGAGGCGACCGACACGATATCATCTGAAGATATGGTGTCGGCGCAACGCAGCGTGATGTTTCTTTTTCCGGGACAAGGTGCGCAATACGTTGGCATGGGGCGCGGTCTGTATGAGTCTGTGGCTGCTTTTCGGGATTGTGTTGACCACTGCGCCCAAGTGCTCGAGCCGCATCTAGGTTTAGACCTTCGAGACATTCTTTATCCCGGAGCAGATACTGATCCTGAGGAGGCCGCTAAGCGCCTCACGCAGACAGCCAACACTCAGCCCGCGCTATTTGTGATCGAATTCGCACTGGCGTCGTTGCTCGAACAATGGGGCCTTAAGCCGAAAGGGATGATTGGCCACAGCCTTGGCGAGTATGTCGCGGCGTGTCTGGCTGGCGTCTTTACGCTGGATGATGCGTTGATGCTGGTCGCGACGCGCGGGCGCTTGATGCAGTCGTGTCCCGAAGGGGCCATGCTAGCGGTGCTAGCGGACGAAGACGCGGTGCGTGGCTATGTCTCGGACGACGTTTCGATTGCGGCCATTAACGCGCCAGGAATGACGGTGGTGGCCGGGACATTCTCTGCCATCGCGCAGGTTGAGCAGGCGGCACAAGGCGCAGGTCTCGTCGCGCGTCGACTGGAAACCTCCCACGCGTTCCATTCGTCCATGGTGGATGGCATCTTGGAC
>JAPKDI010000301.1 GCA_026421105.1 Alphaproteobacteria bacterium
GTTCTCGATGCCCTAGCAACGGGAGCCCTGCGCGACATATACATGGGTGATGGTAGCGGAACAGGACCCGGCGGACAGCGCAGCTCCCTTTGCCCTCCCCTTTGAGAAGGGTGAAGGCGGGATTCCGTTCAAGCTGGTGTCAGACTTCAAACCGGCCGGCGACCAACCACAAGCGATCAAGAAGCTGATGGAGGGTGTCGGAGACGGCGAACAGGATCAGGTGCTGCTTGGGGTCACCGGGTCGGGCAAGACATTCACGATGGCGCACGTCATTTCGCAGAGTCAGCGCCCTGCCCTCATCCTGGCGCCCAACAAGACCTTGGCCGCCCAGCTCTATGGTGAAATGCGCGACCTGTTTCCCAACAACGCGGTCGAGTACTTCGTTTCTTATTACGACTATTTCCAACCCGAAGCCTATGTGGCGCGGACCGACACCTACATCGAGAAAGACTCATCGATCAACGAGCAGATCGACCGCATGCGGCACAGCGCGACGCGTTCTCTGTTCGAACGCGACGACGTCATCATTGTCGCGAGTGTGTCGTGCATCTACGGCATGGGATCGCCCGAGACTTATCTCGACATGACAATTCCATTAACTGCCGGACAGACCTTTCCCCTGAAAGACCTCCTCAAGGGTCTCGTCGAATTGCAATACAAGCGCAACGATCAAGCATTCGTTCGCGGCACATTCCGGGTGCGGGGCGACACCGTCGAGGTGTTTCCCGCGCATTACGAAGATCGCGCGTGGCGGTTGTTGCTGTTCGGCGACCAAATCGAATCAATTGTCGAGTTTGACCCGCTTACTGGTGAAAAGACCGAAAATCTGGAGTCGATTCGCATTTACGCCAATTCTCATTACGTCACGCCACGACCGACGATCGCCCAAGCGATTAAACAGATAAAACGCGACCTCGTGGTGCGGCTTGATGAGTTTCGCAACACCAACAAATTGCTTGAAGCGCAACGGCTAGAACAGCGGACCCAGTTCGATATTGAAATGATGGAGGCCACAGGGAGCTGTGCCGGCATCGAGAACTACTCGCGGTACTTGACCGGTCGCAAACCAGGCGAGCCACCGCCGACTTTGTTCGAGTACCTGCCCGACAACGCGCTGCTGATTGTCGACGAATCCCACGTGTCGGTGCCGCAGGTCGGCGGTATGTCCAAAGGCGACTTTCGCCGCAAATCCACGTTGTCCGAGTTTGGCTTCCGGTTGCCGTCTTGCGTCGACAACCGACCGCTCAAGTTCGAAGAATTTGACACGATGCGGCCGCAGACCATCTACGTGTCGGCTACGCCGGGTCCGTTTGAGATGGAGCGCGCCGCCGGCGTGATCATTGATCAAGTTATTCGGCCTACCGGCTTGATAGATCCGGTGTGCATCGTGCGACCGGTCGGAAACCAAGTTGACGATTTGCTGCACGAGTGCCGCGAGACGATAAAACAAGGTTTCCGTGTGCTCGTTACCACATTGACCAAACGCATGGCAGAGGACCTCACCGAATTCATGCACGAGGCCGGCCTCAAGGTGCGGTACCTCCATTCCGACATCGACACGCTGGAGCGCATTGAGATTTTGCGCGACCTGCGACTTGGTGCCTTCGACATTCTGATCGGGATCAACCTGCTGCGTGAGGGCCTCGATATCCCGGAATGCGCCTTGGTGGCCATCCTGGATGCCGACAAAGAAGGCTTCCTGCGCTCACGCACCTCGCTGGTTCAGACGATCGGGCGGGCCGCACGTAACCTCGAAGGACGCGTGATCTTGTATGCGGACAAGATCACTGACAGCCTGGACTACGCGCTTAAGGAAACTGATCGGCGGCGCACCAAACAAACGGCCTACAACGTGGAGCATGGGATCACGCCGGAGAGCGTGACCAAGAACATCTCAGATGTCCTGCAAAGCGTGTATGAAAAGGACTACATGACCCCCGGCTTATCCGAAGAACGAGACGGCTTCGACCATATGGTGGGGCACAATTTGCGCGCCCATGTCGAAGACCTCGAAAAGAAGATGCTGGAATATGCCTCGAACCTAGAATTCGAGGATGCGGCAAGGTTACGCGATCAAATCAGCCGCCTCGAAAGCGCCGAACTGGGCCTGCCAGGTGAATCCGCAAAAGAAGTACGCGATCGCCAGCGCGCGTTGAAGAGTGGCGCCCGATCTTCCGGGGGTCGGCCTGGGACGCGCGACCGCCGTGGCAAAACCAAAAATACGACCTGGGTTTAGACTGCTAATGCAGGATGTTACCAGCTCGGCTGTCCCCCCGACGACTGACGCGACCGACCTTGCCAAGATTATTTGCGAGGCGTGTTGGTCGCATTTTCGATCGTGGAACGCATGGTCGGGGATGACGGTGCACAACGACACCGATTTGACGTGGACTGAGGCAGCGATCCCACATGTGGTCTTCAACCAGGTCTATGGCGCGCGGTTTCGTCGCGGTGAGACGCAGCGGCGGATTTCG
>JAPKDI010000302.1 GCA_026421105.1 Alphaproteobacteria bacterium
TATCGCTACAACGGCAACGACACATACGGCGTTGCTACAGACGACGGGGTCGCCGACCTCGGGCGCCAGTTTTTCGACCGTTGGCCGGATCTCGGAGCAGCTCTCGCAGGTGACGGACTGGACGACCTAATGCGTGCGGGCGCGAGCAAGTTGGCGGAGGTTCCGCTTCAGGAGATTGAGTTCCTTCCGACGATACCTAATCCGCCGAAGGTCATTTGCGTTGGCCTCAATTACAAGAGCCACATCGAAGAAATGGGGCGCGTCGCTCCTGAATATCCCATGCTCTTTGCGCGCTACGCGGATTCACAAGTGGGCCACGAACAGCCGATGGTCCGACCCAAGGTTTCTGATAAGTTTGATTTCGAGGGCGAGCTAGCCTTTGTCGTTGGCCGCACAGGACGACATATCGCAGCCAAAAACGCGCTGGACTACATCGCAGGCTATGCCTGTTTCAACGATGGGTCGGTCCGAGACTATCAGCGCCACACGACGCAATTCATGCCCGGCAAGACGTTCTGGCATTCGGGCGCGATGGGTCCGTGGATGGTCACGGCAGATACGGTGCCCGATCCTAGCGCGCTCTCGCTAACGACGCGCCTCAACGGCACGGTCATGCAAGAATCCACGACCGACGACCTATTGTTCGATATCCCCACGTTGATCGAATACCTCTCGAAGATCGCACCACTCGTGCCCGGAACTGTTGTCGCCACGGGCACGACGGGTGGCGTCGGCGCAGGCCGCACGCCACCCGTGTGGATGGCTGCAGGGGATGTGGTCGAAATTGACATCTCCAGCATTGGTGTGTTGCGCAATACCATCATTGACGAGACTTAAGGTGATTGTTTCCCCGGCATTCAAACGACCCGCTGACGAAGCGCGCGTATCGATCGCGCCAGGGCTCTCGCTGCACTACCTCGATTGGCCGGGCGCGGGGCCAACAGTCTTATTGCTTCATGGTAGCAAATCGAACGCGCGGGCCTGGGATTTTGTGGTCGATACCAGCACGATGAAAGACAGACATTTTCTCGCCCCAGACCTGCGCGGGCATGGTCTGAGCGACGCACCGCCAACGGGATATGAAATCGAGGCCCTGACCGCTGATGTTTGGAATTTTCTTGATGCGCTTGTCATCGAGCGGGCCGTCGTCGTCGGCACGGCAACGGGTGGCTACATGGCGCTGACGATGGCCGCAGCAAAGCCCGATCGAGTTGCGGCTATCGCCGTGGTCGATGCGGGTCTCTGGATTGATCCCAATCTCAACTTTGCGCCGCGCAAGCGAATCTATAGTTCGATGGCCGGTGGTCGTGCCGCGTTAGATCGCAGCGCGGGCTGGGATGACGCCGCTAAAGATCACTACGCCTACCACTCGTTCCGGAAGCTGGACGATGGTCGTGTTGAGTATCGCCATTTTGAGCAACTCGAAACGGCCGAAAGCCGCGCCACGTTCGACATCGAGGCGATGAAGATCACGTGCGGGACACTCTTGGTGCGTGGCGAGCATTCAGACATTACTACCGCCGAGACGCAAACCCGGCTTGTCGGGAGCATCCCGCAGGCGAAGATCGTGACCGTCGCGGGATCAGGCCACCACGTTTCGCTGGATAGACCAGCCGGTCTTGCCGCCGCGTTGGATGCCTTCGTTCTCGAAAATATCTAGGCCGCTTTCGTTGCGCCGATAATTGGCGTTCGTGGCCGCGGTAGTTTGTAGCTACCATAGGCAAGAAATAAAATCCGCACGCCTCGGTGATAGCGGTACAGAGAGGTGAGGGAGCAGACGTGACGTCCGAGCAAACAGCTTTGCTGCGTGTCGAGTGCGTCGAACTCAGGTTTGGCGGCGTCAGGGCCCTCAAGGGCGTGTCATTCGACGTCCAGCAAGGCGGTATCACGGCGCTGATCGGGCCAAATGGCGCCGGCAAGACCAGCCTGTTCAATGTTATATCGGGCTTTCACCAGCCGGACTCAGGCCGCCTGATCTTTGAGGGGTCTGAGTTCACGCGATTGAAAACGCACAAGCGTGCGGCGCTTGGTATTGCGCGCACCTTCCAGAACATCTCGTTGTTTCCGGGCATGACCGTGCTCGATAATATCAAGCTTGGTGCCCATACTCACTTGAAGACTGGGGTCATTGAGGCTGGGCTTTTTTGGGGCCCAGCACGTCGGGAAGAAACCGAACTACGCGCCGATATCGAGCGCAAGATCATCAATTTCCTCGAGATCGACCATATTCGCAAAACGCCGGTGGCAATGCTGCCTTATGGCTTGCAGAAGCGTGTCGAACTTGGGCGCGCGTTGGCAATGCGCCCGAAGCTCTTGCTACTCGACGAACCGGTCGCGGGGATGAACCGCGAGGAAACCGAAGACATGGCGCGCTTCATTCTTGATCTGCAAGAAGAATGGGGCGTCACCATCCTGCTCGTTGAGCACGATATGAGCATGGTGATGGATATCTCCAACCATGTCGTTGTGCTTA
>JAPKDI010000303.1 GCA_026421105.1 Alphaproteobacteria bacterium
ACCACCGCCATCGCGGCGACGCCAGCGGCGATACACCGTGGCGATGAGCGCAAAGACGGCAAACCCCAGCGCCGCACCGATCAGAGATTCCGCCAACCGGCCGTCGGCGGTAGCGACAAAAAGGCCAAGGACGAGCACGGGTAGGGTTAAAATGTCTGGCAGCAGCATGGTGTGTAGGTCAATAACCGCGAGCGCGAGGAGCGTCCACCCCAGCAAACACGCGAGGAAGAGGTCTACCCTGCCGAACTGTGTCGCCGCCCAGATGCCGATAGCCAGCGCCGCCAATTCGGTCAACGGATACATAGGTCCAATTGGCGCTGCACAAGACCCACAGCATCCGCGACGCACAATCCAGCTCAACACCGGGATGAGATCAAACCACGCCAATCTTGCGGTGCAGGACCGGCAGGCCGACCGACCCGTGAGGATTGACGGCCCCTCTGTCCACCGGTTCGCCAGCGTCACAATAAAACTGCCAACGAATGGACCCACTACAATCAGGAATAGCGTGCCTGTGTCAGCCATAGGACCTATCATGCGATGAAGTCGCACATTTGACCTCGGTATTCTTCGTCTGGTGTGATGGCACTGCAACCTATGTTATCCGAAAAAACACTTTGAACCGAGCAAGCCTAGCCCTCATTGCGGCCGCAATCGTTTTCGTTGTCGTCATCGCCAGCGGCGCTGCTTGGTACGACGGGCGAAGTCGCGTGACAGCGTCGCCGACCACCGCCGAAAGTGCCGATGTTGCGGCGCTCGAAGCACGCGTCCAAGACCTTCAGGGCCGGGTTGCGGTCGAACCAGCCGACGCCCCGGCTTGGCGCGAATTGGGCCGTGCCTACATGGACTTGGGGCGTTTTCTTGCAGCGGTTGAGGCGTGGAGCGTCGTGGCCGAAATGAGGCCAGGCGACCGCGAAGCAGCTGGAGCCTTCGCCCGATTGGACGATATCGCCAGTACGCGGGGTCGTCACAAGGATCAAGGAAGATAAGCCCCGGCAGCGCCGATAACGCCAACATTAGTCTCGAATATGTCATAGCGGTGCCTTAAGCTTTGCAGCAATAACCGCCGGTCGGCGTAGGGCGGTTGCCCCGTCGAGACAACAAGAAAACCAGCGACCCATGCGGGAACGTGGGGTACGAAGGGGAGGCACCATGTTCGGCAGGGCGCGACTATTTTCAATTGTGGCGGCAGCAGTGGCGAGTTTCGCGCTAATGACACCAAGCGGCTCGGCGCAGCAACAACCAAAAATGCCTATCGCAGATGGTGAACTTCACCTCGGTGTGGCGTCTTGCGCAGGTAGCACATGCCATGGCGCCGTGGCGCCCCTGCCCGGCTCCAATGTCCTGCAGAACGAATATATTACCTGGCAGCAGAAAGATCAGCATCACAAAGCCTATGAGGTATTGCTCAATGACCGCTCCAAGCGGATCGCGAGCAACCTAGGGCTAGAAGCTGCTCACACCGCGGATCTCTGCTTGGACTGCCATACCGACAATGCGCAAGAAGATAAGAGGCACGTCACCTTCCAGATCACGGACGGGGTCAGTTGCGAAGCCTGCCACGGCGGCGCCGGACGCTGGATCGGCAGCCACATCGTCCCGACCGCAACGCATGCCAACAACATTAAGAACGGGCTGTATCCTACGTCTGACCCGGTCGATCGCGCCCGGCTCTGCTTGTCATGCCACTTTGGCGATGACACGCGGTTTGTGTCGCATCGCATCATGGGCGCCGGCCACCCCCGCATGAGTTTCGAACTCGACACCTTTACCGCACTCCAGCCCGCGCATTTCGCGATTGACCGCGACTACCGGCAACGCAAAAAGACGGCAAATGGTATCCAGCTTTGGGCAATCGGCCAGGCCATGGCCATCAACGTTATTCTGGACACCATGTTGGATCCGGAACGCGGCGTCGACGGTCTTTTCCCAGAGCTCGTTGCGTTCGACTGTCATGCTTGCCATTCCCCGATGAGCTCCCTGGAATGGTCACCCCGCACCGGCACGGCAGCGCTGGGACCGGGCCTTCCGCGGTTCAACGACGCTAACTTGCTCATGCTTCAGGTCATCACCGACCACATTGATGCGGGCCTGGGCCAGCAACTTCGCGAATATACTAATGCGCTGCACACCGCGACGCGCTCCAACCACACGGCAATGCTTGGCGCAGCACGCTCCCTTCAGGGCGTCACCGCACAACTTATTTCCCAGTTCGCCGAGCGCGACTTTGAGCCCGCGGACATGAAGGTTCTTTTGGACGGGATTATCGCCAATGGGCTGAGCGGTGAATACGTTGACTATGCTGGTGCCGAGCAGGCCAGCATGGCAATCGGCACGATCGTTACGGCGATGCAGAACGTTGGCGCCCTAAAGAAGGGCCAGATGGACGGGATCAATGCTGCCCTCGACAAGGTCTTTGAGGCCGTAAACGACGACGAAAAATATCGGCCGCAAACGTTTGTCGCCTCGCT
>JAPKDI010000304.1 GCA_026421105.1 Alphaproteobacteria bacterium
GCGATTATCCACCCCGTGCAGGCTTGGTGCTCGCCTGCGGTCAGGGCGACGGGCATTGCTGAAACGACCCCCGGTAGGCAGCGGCGCAGGACCGGATCGCAAGCCGGTCGACTTCGGCTCACGCCGTAGCGGAGCCTAACCCGCGACCCTTTGTGCTCGGAACGCGTCCGCAATTTCGTCGGCACTAGCAAACCAGACGCCCGATTGGTTGGCGATGGCGGCGACGGCTTCTTCCAGGTACCTTATGCGATGGGCCTGCCCGAATATCCAGGGATGGATGCCCAGGCCCAGCATCTGGCCGCCTTCGGCCGCGAGTTGATCGAATGCGCTGCCGACGATTTCGGGATAGCGCCAGCTATCCACTTTCCGCACAGCGAACAGCTGCGCATCGTCCCACTCGGATTGGTTCGGAATCGACACTAGCGGCGGATCGGTCCGCATGAAGTAGGGCTCGTCGTCGTTAGGCCAGTCGAGGACAAAGTCGAGCCCTGCTTGTGCCAGAATCTGAGGCGTTCTCTCGCTTTCGCCGTAGTCCTGACCCGCCCAACCACGCGGCTTTTGTCCAAGCGAGTCTTCGAGCGAACCCAGGCAATCGGCGATGAATTGGCGTTCCTCTTCCTCGCTCATGTTCGAGGTGATCATTCTGTTCAACGACCAGCCGTGCGCGACGAATTCATGTCCCGCCTTTTGACAACGCTCGACCAAATAGGGAAATCGCGCGGCGGCCAGCGCATTGGCGCAGATTGTGGCCCGAAGGCCGTAACGCTCAAGAATATCGAGCACGCGAAAGATCCCGACCCGGTTGCCAAACTCGCGCCGCGAGTAGTTTTGAAAGTCCGGATAGTAGGAGCCCAGCGCACCGGCGAAGCGCGCATCGGCGACCGCGTCCTCGGGCGGATTGAGTTCCATGTATTCGAGGTATAGGTATGCCGAAACCGCGATCCTGGCCTTGTCCGGCCAGACGAGTGGGGTTCGCCGATGCAGCGGGTTCCAGTCGTAGTGCGAATGGTCGTAGCCCTGCCCATCGCGGAATCGGGTTGTCTGGTCAGGCATGACTGGGGCCCTCCGCGAATTGCGCGAAATGGGGTTGCAATTGGGGAAGCCAGTGCTCTAGTGACCATTGTGCGATCTCGGTCCCCGTGGCCTGCCACACGCCTTCGTGCCCCAGAATGTAACCGAGCGCGCGGTCCAGATACTTCACCCGGTGCGGCTGGCCGTAGAGGTAGGGGTGCAAACAGATTGCCATAACCCGGCCGCTCTCCTTTCCCTCGGCATAGAGCACATCGAAGGTATCGCGGATCATTCGCTCGAATTCTTCGCCTTCGGTATGGTTGCGGTACACAACCGCATCGTTAATCTCCATGGAGTACGGCACGCTCACCAGATCTCCATGCGTGGTTCTGATCGGCATGGGCTGATCGTCGTGGTAGTAGTCAGCGATGTATCCGATGCCATGCTCGGCCGCGAGATCGGCGGTCCGAAGTGTTCCCGAGACCGCGGGTCCGAACCAGCCGTTGAGTTGCGTCCCGTTGGCCTTGCGCAGGATGCCTACGCAGTCGCGAATGACGTCCCGCTCTTCATCCTCGGGAAGGTTCCACAAGTACCTCGTATTGTAGAGGCCGTGGCAGAGGTAGTCGCATTGACGCGCCTCCATGGCTTCCCAGATGTCCGGATAGTGTTCGATGACGCCGAAGTTAAGTGAAATCGTGGAACGGATGTCGTGTCTGTCCAAGCAATCGAACATGCGCCAGACACCCACGCGGTTACCGTAGTCGCGAAGACCGTAGTTCAGTACATCCGGGTGAGGCGCTCTCGGCCAGGGATCGCGGCCATTGATCAGGGGCGGCCGGTATTCGTAATGCTCTATATTGGGCAGAACCCACAGGGCCACACGCGCGCCGCCAGGCCAGCTCAAACGCGGCCGCTCCGGCAACGGAGAGTAAGGAAACCGCTCCGATCCAGTCATCGTCGTTCTCCTAAGTCATTGGAACTTCGCCGACACTAACATGTGGCTCAGAAGATTGTATTGTCTTTTGCTAATCCATGGAACACCGCGTCGACAGGCGGTAATCGTTTCCGCCGATGGGATTGACTAAACTCCGCTCGGCTTGTGCCCCCCCCGCCATCGACAGAAGCGGCCCAAGGACAGTGTTCCGCGCAAACGATACCGGGGACTGTGCATCGGGGGGGGAGTGGGACAAGTTGTTTGCCTGGCGGTCGATCCATAACAGGATATTAGCTGAAATTTCTCAAACTTTGAAAAATTTGGCAGAGGCTGAGAAAAAATTCTTTCCGACGGTAAGGTCCAGCTATAGTTGGTTGGGGCCTTTACTTTGTGGGGTAGCAATTAGGACAGCATAATTGGTGATTATTAAATAATTTTCCCACTGTTTGCTGACCTTCATGACGGGCAGCGTCAAAGTCTTCTATGTACAAGCTTGAATTAAGTCTACTCGGTAT
>JAPKDI010000305.1 GCA_026421105.1 Alphaproteobacteria bacterium
ATGCCATCACCGTGACGCCGATTGCCGAGGCCGTGGCGTTGAGTTTTACCGCGCCGTTGTTCGTGACGGTCGTCGCCGTGCTTTTCCTGCATGAAAAAGTCGGGATCCCGCGATGGGTCGCGACGGCAGTCGGGTTCGGTGGCGCGATGATCGTGCTACGACCCGGTATAGCCGAAGTCACAACCGGTCACCTGCTGTTGATTGCGTCATCGATCTTGATGGCGATATCGATCGTATCGATCAAGATGCTCGCGGCGACCGAGCCGCCCGAGCGCATCGTTGCTTACATGGTCATCCTATTCACGCCAGTATCCTTTATCCCGGCATTATTCGTATGGGAATGGCCGAGTTGGATGTCGCTATTCTGGCTTGGCGTTGTGGCAGGCGCGGGCACGTTTGCCCACATCGCGTTCACCCGTGCTTTGAGCAAAGCCGATGCATCGGCGGTGATGCCGCTCGACTTTATGCGGCTTCCTTTTGCAGCACTCATTGGATTCCTCGCGTTCTCCGAAACTCCTGACGTTTTTACATTCGCTGGCGCCGCCGTGATTTTCATTAGTTCGATCTACATCGCGCGACGCGAGAGCCTAGGTCGAAGAGCGGTTGATCCAGCGGTGACCACCGTGCAAGGCAGGCATTAGGCCTCATGGCTTTGTTCGAGACGTCTCATATAGAAAAGCCGGCTTTGCCCAATAGGGTGATCGGTGATCTCACCGCATTTTTCAAAACCGAGCCGTTCGTAGAAACCTGGCGCCTGAAAGGTGAAGGTGCTGACCCACATCCCCTGGCATTCTTCCTTACGCGCGATGTCCTGTGCGGCTTCAATGAGTTTGCGGCCCCAGCCCTGTCCGCGCAGCGAGGCCGCGACGCCCAGCGTTTCGATGTGGAACCAATCCCACTGAATGAAACCGAGCAGCCCGCCTTGAATAGTCGGGCCGTCTTGCAAGGCAAGCGCCACATGCGTGGGGTTCCAGACGAAACCTTGATCCCGCGAATATGCCTCGAGTGGCGCAACAATCGACGTGCGTTGCGCCTCGGTGGCGCTCTGAAGACGGGCGATGTCGGGCATTCTATTGCTCATCTCGGGCAGTTGGGCGACGCGGCATGATAGCGGAAGCGCGCACGACCTGGGCTGCCCTACCTCCAAATTCTCGCGGCATCATTTGGGCGTTGCTGGCCGCCGGGTTCATGTCGGTGATGGCGGTGCTCATTAAGTTCATGAGCGGACAACTCTCGAGCTTTGAAGTTGCGTGGTTTCGCGCGAGCTTCGGACTGGTCGTAATTCTTCCCTTTGTCTGGCGCGCGGGTGGGATCGCTGCAATTCGGACGACCCGACTGTCGATGCATGCCTTCCGAGGTGCTGCTGGTGCCCTGGCCATGATGACCGGATTTTATGGCGTCGCGCATCTCCCCCTCGCGTTGGCAACGTCGCTGGGTTTCGCGCGGCCCCTATTTATGGTGCCACTCGCAATCATCTTTCTGCATGAGGTCGTGCGGGCGCGGCGCTGGACGGCGACGATCATCGGGTTTTCCGGTGTAGTCATCGCTATTCGACCGTCGGGCTCAATTGAATTTGCCGCACTGTTCTCGCTTTTTAGCGCGTTGATGGTGACGGTCGCGATGATCATCACCAAAATCATTTCGACGACTGAGCGGCCCACGACGATGATCTTCTACGCAGGAGTCTTCGGCTCGGTCTTCACGTTGATCCCAGCGATTGTGGTGTGGGAGACCCCCACCCTGACGCAGTTCGGATTCTTAATGGCGATTGGCATCGTCGGGACCTTGGGTGCCAACAGCATGATCCGGTCGCTTACAGCCGGCGAAGCAACGTTGGTGGGACCGGTTGAATATGTGCGGATTATTTTTTCAGCGCTGTTCGGCTTTTTGATATTCGCTGAAGTGCCAACGATTTGGACGGCGGCCGGTTCGGTCGTCATCGTCGGATCAACGATCTACATCACGCTCCGCGAAGCACGCCTCGGTAAAACAAAGCCGCCACCGACGGAGCCTGTGTAGGTTTCTCGAGCCCCCTACTATCTGTTACAAGAAAATCAGCGAAGGGGAGAGCGGCATGAAGTTTGAGGGTTGCGCAGCGCTGGTCACCGGCGGCGGATCAGGCCTAGGGGCCGGCACTGCACGCGCGTTGGCAAAACTTGGTGTCAGCGTCGCGGTGCTCGACGTCAATCGAGATGCCGCCGCGGCATTGGCCAAAGAAATTGGCGGCACTGCTGTTCATTGTGACGTCGCTGACGCGAAGAGCGCGGAAGCCGCCGTCGCAGCGGCGCGGGGCGCGCAAGGGCCAGCACGGATCTTGGTGAATTGCGCCGGGGTCGGCACCCCAGGCAAAGCAATCGGGCGTGACGGGCCCATGCCGCTGGAAGATTTTAAACGGGTCATTGGCATCAACCTTGTCGGTACATTCAACCTGATCCGTCTTGCCGTGGCTGA
>JAPKDI010000306.1 GCA_026421105.1 Alphaproteobacteria bacterium
ACGGTCGGTGGGCAAGGCATATACCAAAGGACTTACGATTCATTTGACGAACCCAAAAGCGGTTCTTTTCTTCGGGTCGTTGTATTCGATCGGAATTCCGGCAGGGGCGGGCCCCGAATCGATTGTGCTGGTGATCGTCGCCGTTGGCCTGCAGAGCTTCATCTTATTCCACTTGTACGCCCTACTTTTCTCGCTCGCGCCCGTCGTCCGCCGCTATATGCGCCTGCGCCGATGGTTCGAGGGCGTTTTTGCTGTGGCGTTTGGCGCGGCGAGCCTGAAGGTACTAACTGCTAAATTGACTGGATGAGGGAAGTTGTCACGCTGGCCTTCCTGAATCAGACGCGCTAGAACCCGCGCGAACGACACCTTGCCCGGAAACACCGTGACCCTTCTTTCGAGTCTAAAAGACCAAGTCGATAATATCATCGGCCAGCTTGAGGTCGAGGGCGTCGTCCCGGCAGGGCTCGATCCGTCGAACGTGGTGGTTGAGTTGCCGCGCAACCCAGACCATGGCGATTTGGCGACCAACGCCGCGATGGTCCTCGCGAAAGCTGCGGGGATGACACCGCGCGATCTTGCTGCGCAGTTAGGTCCGCGAATTGAAGCGTTGACCGCAGTATCGTCCGTGGAGATAGCGGGGCCAGGTTTCATCAACCTTCGCCTTGCACCAGCTGCGTGGAGAGAAGAACTTCACGCCATCCTTCTCGCGGGCGCCGACTATGGTTCGTCGCAGGCGGGGGCGAACGAAAAGGTAAATGTTGAATACGTGTCCGCAAACCCTACTGGACCCATGCATGTCGGTCATTGCCGGGGTGCGGTCGTGGGCGACGCTCTGGCCAACGTCTTGGCGAAAGCCGGCTACGCTGTAACTCGGGAATACTACATCAATGATGCCGGCGCCCAGGTGCTGACCTTGGCGCGCACCATGCACTTGCGCTATCGCGAGGCGCTCGGTGAGACGATTACCATTCCTGATGGTTGGTACCCAGGCGACTATTTGGTGCCGGTGGCGCAAGAGATTGCGCAGCGCGATGGTAACAAATGGGTTGTGCTCGACGAAACCGAGTGGCTTGAGCCGTTCCGCGCGATGGCCGCAGACGCAATGATGGTGCTGATCCGCGAAGACCTTGCGGCGTTGGGCATTGAGCATGACGTCTTTTTCTCAGAGAAGGCGCTGCATGTGGCAGGTCAGATCGACGACGCCCTCGATGAGTTCGCGCGTAAGGGTCTTACCTACAAGGGCGTGCTGGCGCCCCCGAAGGGCAAGGAGCCCGAGGACTGGGAACCGCGCGAGCAGACACTGTTTCGGGCGACCCAATTTGGCGACGATACCGATCGGCCGCTGCAGAAATCAGATGGTGCGTGGACCTATTTCGCTGCCGACATTGCCTATCACCGCGACAAGATTACGCGTGGCTTTCGTCACATGGTCGATGTATGGGGTGCCGATCACGGTGGTTACATAAAGCGCATGAAGGCTGCGGTTGTGGCCCTGTCGGACGGAGAGGCAGAACTCGACGTCCGCATCACCAACCTTGTGAAACTCATGCGTGCGGGTGAACCCGTCAAGATGTCCAAACGGTCGGGTGATTTTATCACTCTGAGAGAGGTGGTGGATGAAGTTGGTCGCGACGTCACCCGGTTCATGATGCTCACGCAAAAGCCAGAGTCACCGCTGGATTTTGATTTCGAGAAGGTCACCGAGCAATCCAAAGACAATCCAGTCTTCTATGTTCAATACGCCCATGCGCGCGTTCGTTCGGTGATGCGTCGTGCTGCACAAGAAGTACCTTCGATCGACTTGTCGGTTGAGGCGCTGGCCGACGCTGCGCTTGAAAACCTGAGTCATTCTGCGGAGTTAGCGGTGATTCGGCAGATGTCGCTGTGGCCAAGTGTGGTTGAAAATGCCGCGCGCGCACATGAGCCACACAGAGTCGCCTATTTCCTGTATGATTTGGCCGCGGCGTTTCACACGCTGTGGAATCAGGGCACCGAAGCACCAGAACTTCGATTCTTGATTGAGGAAAACCCAGAATTGACGAGAGCGCGCCTCGCCTTGCTTCAAGGCGTTGCGGCGGTCATTGCTTCCGGCCTCGGTGTACTCGGGGTGGAACCGGTTGAGGAGATGCGTTGATAATGGCTGACGACGACGAAACATTTGAAATTCCCCCACGGCGCACGCCAGGTCCGCCACCATTTAGTAGCCCGCATACGGTCGCGAATGAAGAAGGCGGGATAGACATCCCCCCCCTGCGCGAAACGGCTGAAGAAGATGAGAATCGCCGCGCACACTCGCGCTCGCGCTACAGCAGTTTTTTTGCTGCGGCAGCGATGGCTGCGGTGTTAATGGGTGGCGCCTTCTGGTGGGGCTTCGAAGTCGGACGCCAAAATGCGTTGGAAGAGGTGCCGCCGGTCGTGCGCGCCGATCCGTCACCAATCAAG
>JAPKDI010000307.1 GCA_026421105.1 Alphaproteobacteria bacterium
CTTGAGCTGTAAGGTGATATCGCCCGTGGTCCCGAAACCGTGAGCGTCGGTGCCGGATAGCCCGCTCTGGAAATGAGATGGCTTGAGTGCCTGCATCACATCGTTGAGGCCAAAGAAGTGCGCAAACCCCCTGCCTCCACGCTCGCTCGGTGTTGTCGAGTCTTGAAGGACCGCGACACCAGTCGATGCACCTGTAGCCTGGAGCGTCATGACGCCATTGACAAGAGTTAACGCGGCACCACCAAACTGGGTATTCACGGCGGTTATCACGTCGTTCATTGTCGTGCCGCCAATCGCGACTGCGGCAGCACCGTTAAGCGATACAGTGCCTCCGGTAAAGTCGACTGCCACACGGCCGGTTAAAGTGCTGGTCGCATTAAGCATGCCGAAGGTAACCGTCCCGGTGAAATTGTGGGCATCCGCGCCGAGGATCCCTACGTTGCGGCCAACCATCTTCAAGGGCGCTGGTACCGTGGAGTTGTCGTTGTGCGCTGCATTGAGCTGGTCGTTCACCTTGGCGGCCATTTCGCCAAGCTCGACAGCCATTGTCGGCAACTGAATGTTGCGCATGTCCAGGAAGCCTCGCAGTTTGCCCGATTGCACCGCCGGATCCAGAACAGTGATTGTCTCCTTCGAGCCGTCCGGATTGACCTTATCGACGGAAATTTGCGCGAATTCAGTATTGGTGCCCACGGCCCCTGGGGACACTTTGTTAAGCTTACGAACCAGAGCGTCGAGGAGGACTACACCACTTCCCGTGACCAGGCCGAGCCCGCCTCCAGGAAGATTGAAAGTACGGAGATCGATCTCTTTGCTGATTCCTCTCACGGCACGTTCGCGCTGCTCCAACAGGGCCGAGGCGTCCTCACCCAGGGCTAAAGCCCCACGAATTTGCGGATTGAGATCGTTGACGCGGCTCACGGCTGTGTTAATTGTCGCCAGCGAAAGGTTAATGCGCCGGTCGGCCTCGCCGCGCAAATCCTGAAGGACGCGAGAGACGCGTCCTACTTCGTTGCCATAGACTCCCATTTCGTTGATCGCGCTAGCGCGCCGCACCGTCGAGTTGGGATCTGGAGCGAGATTAGCAATATCTTGAAAAACGCGATCAAGGCGCCCACTGAACGTGATGTTGTCATCTGGTGCACCCAGCAGGTTCTGCAACTGGTCGTGCAATCCCCTCATGGCGCCGAACCGGTTTTGCTGCGCCGACGCAACGCGCTCTTCGCGCACCAAAAACTGATCGATGAACCGGCTTATGCCCGATATCGCGACGCCAGCTTGCTCCTTGCCGACGTACTGTGATTCGAAGTTCGTGACCTTGCGGACATACCCTTCGGTATTGACGTTCGCGATGTTGTTCGCGGTCGTCGCAAGGGCAAACTGGTTCGATGATAGACCCGTAACGCCGATCTTGAGGGAAGCACTAAGACTAGTCATGCGCTAAGCCATTTTTTAGGAGAGGTAGATGTTTCCGCACAAGTCGCAAAGCCTGCCCCTCGCGCCACGCCGGAAACGGCTGTGACGCGGCGATAACATTGGGATTATTAATTTTTTTCTGTGTCATCGGGGCTCTCCCACCAATCAATGCAAGGGTGGGGCCACGGTGGGCGGGACGTTCAATAAAGAAGAGGCGCCGCATGGGCGCCTCTTCTTTTGGTTGGTTAGCCCGATGCGGGATCTATTTATCGTCGGGAGACTCAGCCTGCTGGGCATCTTCCATCGTCTGCAGATTTTCTAGCGCCAACTCGTGGCCCTGGTCAGCAGCCTTTTGGAACAACTCTCTGGAGCGGGCGTGATCCATTTCGACACCACTGCCGAGTGCATAGAGAACACCAAGATTGTATTGCGCTGCCATTAGACCAGCGTCCGCAGCAGTGCCGTAGAACTTTGCGGCGCTATCCAGATCGCGTTCGAGGCCCGTTCCGTTCTCACACAAGACGCCGAGATTGAAGATCGCGACTACATAGCCGGACTCCGCGGCCAGGCTGTAAAGCTCGACCGCCTTGAGATAATCACGCGTGACGCCGGAGCCTGTCTCGTATAGTCCGGCGAGATTGCACTGTGCCTGGGCGTTGCCCCTATCGGCCGCGCGTGTGTACCAGTAGGCCGCTTCGGCACCGTCTTCTTCGACACCAAAGCCGACGTGATACATCACACCAAGACTGTATTCGGCCTCCTGATGATCCTGCTCACCCGCTTTGTGGAACCATTCAACAGCTCTCTCGAAGTCACGTTCAACTCCGGACCCGTTGGCATACATCAAACCTATATTATAGCAAGATTCTGCATCGCCATCACCGGCGGACTTAGTCCACTCGGTAAGCGCTGTGTCGAAATCGGCGGCGTGAAATGCCTTCGCACCAGTTTCGTATGACATTGGAGCTTCGCTCTGCGCAAGCATGTCT
>JAPKDI010000308.1 GCA_026421105.1 Alphaproteobacteria bacterium
GCCCGGTACGAACGCTATATCGGCTCTGCAACCACTTAATACTGCTCCGTCAGGACACAAACCGTATGCTCGACTCAATTCGCCAGGGCGTTGGCTCCTGGGCCATCAAGATTCTCCTCGGTCTTCTTATCCTCAGCTTTGCGGTTTGGGGCATCGGTGACATTTTCTTGGGGGTTGGGGCAAACCCCGCGGTTGCGACGGTTGGGGGCAAGGAAATCACCGCGACGGAATTTGTCCGGAACTATCAACGTGATGTTCAGGACTTGTCGAACCGCGCTGGCCGCAACGTGTCCCCCGATGAAGGGCGAGAGTTTGGCCTGGTGCGGCAAACGATCTCGCGCATGGTCATCCAAACAATGCTGGGCGAAACAGCACAGAGCTACGGCCTGAGCATCAGTGATGGGTTGATCCGGGATGCTGTGTGGGCCAACGAGGCGTTTCACGATGTGACCGGGCAGTTTGATCGGAACCGCTTCATTCAGACATTGGGCCAAAATGGGTTGTCTGAAGAAGAGTTCGTCAGCAGCATCCGCCTCGACCTCACCCGGGACCAACTTCTGTCCAGCATTTCGGTCGGGACATTCGCGCCCGCTCCGTTGGTGGAGCCCATTTTCAAGCATCGCCAGGAACAACGCGTGGCGGAGCTGGCGGTGATCGATTTGTCGACATTTGCCGACCCTGCGCCGCCAGAGGAACCGACGCTCCTGCGCTTTTACGAAGAGAACGAAGCCCGGTATATCGCGCCGGAATACCGCGCTGTGACCTACGTTTGGATTGCGCCTGACGCCCTTATCGGCGAAATCGAGGTGACGCAGGACGAGCTCGAGCGGACCTATGAGGCGCGGAAAGACATCTACTTTACCGCAGAGCGCCGTGAAGCCGAACAACTGATCTACGATTCCGAAATCGACGCGATCAGCGCGCGGGCCCGGATTACGGCAGGCGAGTCCTTCGAAGTGGTGGCCGCAGATACCCGGGCGACCAATCAAGGTGCAACCGAACTTGGCAGCGTCGAGTGGTTGGACCTGCCGGAAGGTTTGGGCGATGCAATCTTCGACCTATCCGAAGGTGCGGTGAGCGACCCCTTTGAGACCGCTTTCGGGTTTCATGTCATTCGCGTCACAAGCATTGCACCCGAGGGTACCCGCTCGTTGGATGACGTGCGCGAAGAGATTGAGACAGAGATCAAACGCAACCGCGCCTACGACGGGTTGGATGATCTCGTGGCACGCCTGGAAGATGAGATGGCCGGTGGCCGCACTCTGGAAGATGCTGCCTCTCGCGTGCGCCTCACGACGGTTCGTCTTGATGCCATTGATCGGGCGGGTCGTGACCGCCAAGCCAATCCGGTTGATGGGATTGCCGATCTAGAGCGATTTATTGAAACGGTGTTTACGTCAGAGGTCGATCGTGTCTCGTTCCCACAGGAATCAGCAGACGGTGGGTTCTTCTTCGCGCGGGTCGATGCCGTGATGCCGGAAGCCGCCCGCCCCCTCGCGGAAATCCGTGAGGGCGTCATCGTTGATTGGGCGTTGGACCATAAGCAGCAGCAGGCGCGGCAACAGGCGGAAGTCATTCTTGCCGCTGCCAACGCCGGCCGATCACTGGCTGAGCTGGCCGCTGAGAATGGTGCGCGGATCGTGAAGAGTGCCCCGCTGACGCGTTCCAGCGGGCGCGTGCAGCCGGAGGTCTCCTCCAGCCTCGTTGGTCAATTGTTTGATGCGCGTATCGGCGGGCACGTGATGGCAGCAACAGCCGCTGGTGACGGCTTTGCGGTTGCTCGCCTCGACGAAGTGATTGAGGCAACAAACCTGTCCGACAACGTGGCGCTGGTGCAATTGCGTGAAGTGCTGAATTCGAGCATCGCTCAGGATATCCTCGCGCAGTATCAAATAGCGCTGCAGGAAGAGGTCGGCGTCTCAGTCAATCAGGGACTGCTCGACACCATCGACTTGAATGGGCTTCCAGTGAGCAGTGGTCGCGGCGACTTTTAGTCAGGACCGCACGCCCCCAGCTGCTAACCGGCAGCTGTCTAGTTCTTGTGTTTGCTCTGTCCGGCGTGGGTACCTTCGCGCCCTGCCCCACCGTGTTGGGGGCCGCCCTGCCCAGCGTTCGCATTGAGCGCGCTTACGGGTACTTTGAGATGACCTGCTCTGCCGTTTGATAGCGTGAGGGTCAGATCGACCTGCATCCCTGGGCGTAACGGTTCGTCCACACCCATAAACATAATGTGCATGCCGCCCGGTTGCAGGACTAAGGTTTCGCCGGGTGCGATGGCGATGGATTCAAGTGAGCGCATGCGTGTTACATCGCCGTCGCGGACGGTCGTATGCAGTTGGGCACGTTCGGCTGATTCACTACTTATACCGGTGACAGTGACAGCTTCTTGACC
>JAPKDI010000309.1 GCA_026421105.1 Alphaproteobacteria bacterium
ACTGCGCAGATCACGACCTACGGCGAACGCGCGGTTGATGTGTTTTACGTCAAAGATGTCTTTGGCTTGAAGATCACGCACGACGGTAAACGGGAAAAGGTTCGCGGCCAGATTCTCGCGGCGCTTCGTGAGGGGGACGAACGGGCGGCGCTCGCCGCCGCGGAGTAGCCTTTAGGCGGCTTTGGCTGCGGGCTGGCGCAACAGCACCATCCTGACGACGAGGGCCAGAAGCCCACTCGACATCATGACGATGACAAGCGGCATCGCCGTACCATCGTGAAAAAACCCGACCAACGCTCCGGCTGCGGCGCCGATGGAGAACTGCATCATGCCAAGGAACGCCGATGCCGTGCCGGCCATGTTGGGGAACTCGCTCAACGCGCCGGCTGTTGCGTTGGCGCCGATCATCGTCACGAACAGCATCATCACAACGACCGATCCGATGAGCGCCGCCAGTGGCACAGCGAATGCGCCCGCGAAAAAGACGAGGACGCCGCCAAAGGCAAGCCCAACCGCGCCGACCAACAACATGCGGTCTACACCAACGCGGGTGACAAGGCGGCTGTTAGCGGCGCTGCCAACCATCAGGGCAATGACATGGGCAGCAAACAAAAAGCCGTACAACTCCGGGGAGATGCCGAATAATTCAATAATGACGAACGGGGACCCTGCGATATAGGCGAACATCGCGGCAAAGCTCAGGCCCTGGCATAACGCGTACCCGATGTAACGGCGATTGCGCAGCAACGTGCCATACGACTTGGCCATTTCGCCGGCATGGTGGTGCGTGCGTCGTTCGATGAGGAGGGTTTCGCGGAGCGGATACACGGTGATCAAAAGGCAGATCACGCCATAACCGGCCAGCGCCCAGAAAATCGCGCGCCAACCGAAGAAGACCAAGACTTGGCCACCAATGATGGGCGCTACCATCGGTGCGATAGCCATCACGACGAACAACAATGACAACGTGCGCGCTGCCTCTTCGCGATCATAGCGGTCGCGGACGATTGCACGGGCTAGGGATGCTGCTGCCGAACCGCCCAATGCCTGGAGGAATCGGAATCCGATCAAAACGTCAATCGATCCGCTCAGGGCGCCGCCAATGCTGGCCGCCACAAAAATGGCTAACCCGGCATACAAGATGGGCTTGCGGCCGTATCGATCAGACAAGGGCCCCCACACAAGGGGCGCCACGGCAAAGCCTAATAGAAAGGCACTGAGCGTTTGTTGGACGCGGCCCGAGTCAGTGAGCAGATCCTGCGCGAGCGCGGGGAACGCAGGCAGGTACATGTCTACCGACATCGGCGCGGAGGCTGACAAAGCGGCCAAGATCAGCAGCAGCGAGATGCCACCAGGGTGTTTTCTGTTCAATGAGAGAAGCCGATGTGGTCAATTGGATGTCCGCACGATACCAGGAAGCTCTAGAACGCCAAATGTCCATGATCTGCCGGTCTCCCCGGGTCGCTCGTCGATGACTCTAGCGCGCGCTGTCGCAACGATCGGCGGCTACACCCTCATCAGCCGTGTCTTGGGCTTCGCGCGCGACATCCTTGTTGCGGCGATCCTGGGCACAGGCCCGATCGCCGACGCCTTCTTTGTCGCGTTCAAGCTGCCCAACTTCTTCCGCCGCCTGTTTGCCGAAGGGGCGTTCAACGCCGGGTTCGTCCCGCTGTTCTCAAGCATTCTTGAGCGCGAAGGTAAAACCGCCGCGCAGTTGTTTGCTGAACAGGCGCTTTCTGTCTTGTTGCTGACGCTGTTCATTTTTGTCACGGGCATACAGATTCTTATGCCGCTCGCCATGTACGGCCTGGCGCCTGGGTTTATCGACGAGCCAGACAAGTTTGATCTAACGGTCACGCTGACCCGGCTGACCTTCCCTTATCTGTTGTTCATCAGCTTGGTCTCGTTGGCGGGCGGTATTCTCAACAGTGTTGGACGTTTTGCGGCGGTCGCGGCGACGCCGATTTTGCTCAACCTCACCTTGATCGTTTTTCTCGGTTTGGCCGCGCGGTCATTTGAGACCCCCGGACACGCTTTGGCATGGGGCGTCGCCACCGCGGGCGCCATTCAGTTTGTTTGGGTCTCATTGGCGCTGGCCCGTGCTGGATTCCGCTTGCGGTTGCCGCGTCCGCGCCTGACGCCGCAAGTGCGCCAATTGCTGTGGCTCATGTTGCCGGCCGCCGTGGGCGCCGGGGTCGTCCAAATCAACCTTTTGACGGACGTGATTATTGCGTCGTTGCTGCCTGAGGGATCGATTTCTTTCCTCTATTTTGCCGACCGTGTGAACCAATTGCCGCTCGGCGTCATTGGGATTGCCGCCGGCACGGCCCTCCTACCGCTCTTGTCGCGCCAAGTTGCGGCCAACGATGCCGCGGGGGCGAACCACAG
>JAPKDI010000310.1 GCA_026421105.1 Alphaproteobacteria bacterium
GCAGCGAACATGGATCTGCTGGTCGCGTTGGGCACGTCGTCGGCCTACTTTTTCAGCCTCTTTCTGTGGCTTGCACCATCGTTTAACCCGAGCGGCCACCTTCATTTTGGAGCCGCCGCCGCCATTGTCACGTTTGTCCTGTTGGGTCGTTTCTTTGAAAGCCGCGCGAAGCGCAGTACAACAGTCGCACTCCGCGCACTCATGGACCTCCGGCCGGAGGTCGCCAGCGTGGTGCGCGACGGCCAAGAAATCAGTCTGCCGGCCGGTGAAGTGATAATTGACGATATAGTCGTCATCCGACCCGGCGAACGCATCCCCGTAGACGGCACCGTCGAGGACGGTCAAAGCGACGTCGATGAAGCGCTGATCACGGGCGAAAGCATGCCTGTGGCAAAAGCGCCCAATGACGTCGTTACTGGGGGTGCAATCAACGGCGCTGGCCTGCTCCGGGTGCGGGTCACCGCGGTTGGTGGCAGCACTACATTGTCGCGGATCATCCAAATGGTGGAGGGAGCCCAAGCCAGCAAGGCACCCGTTCAACGCCTTGTCGATAAGGTGAGCGAAATCTTTGTGCCCGTGGTTCTGCTCATAGCGCTGGTCACGTTTGGCGCGTGGTGGTTGGTGGGCGGCAACTACGCCGACGCCATCATTGCGGCGATCTCGGTTCTCGTCGTGGCGTGTCCTTGCGCCCTCGGCCTCGCGACGCCGACCGCCATCATGGTCGGTACCGGCGCGGCAGCTCGCGCGGGCATTTTGATCAAAGATGCCGAGGCCCTGGAACACGGCCACCGCATCAACATCGTCGTCCTGGACAAAACCGGCACGCTGACCGAAGGCCGTCCCGGGATCACGGCCATTGAACCTGCGCCAGGCGTCGCAGAAAAAGATGTGCTTCGCCTGGCCAGCGCCTTGCAGCACGGGAGCGAACATCCCCTGGCGCGCGCGGTCCTCGCCGGCTCGACGAGTCGCGGATTGGCAGTCGTCGCGGCATCGGAATTTCAAAGCCTTACTGGTCGCGGGGTACGCGGCACCGTTGAGGGCCGCACGCTCTATCTCGGCAGCCCACGCCTAATGGAAGAAATAGGGGCATCCGCAGTGGATCTCGCCACTAAGGGCGCGGCACGCGAGAAACAAGGCCAGACCGTGATGTGGCTTGCCGAGGCGGGCGATCAGACCCGGGTTCTCGGCACCATTGCCGTGGCCGATGACGTAAAGCCCCATGCCCGCGCGGCTATTGAACGGCTTCGCGAGATCGGCGTCCGCACCGTCATGCTCACCGGCGACAACGAACGAACCGCGCGGGCAGTAGCCGCCGACATTGGTTTAGTCGATGTCGTCGCAGGCGTCTTGCCCGACGAAAAAGCGGCTGAAGTAATCCGCCTACAAGAAAACGGCAGACACGTCGTCGCGATGGTAGGCGATGGAATCAACGACGCACCGGCATTGGCCGCCGCCGACATTGGCATCGCCATGGGCACCGGTACAGACGTCGCGATGCACACCGCGGGGATTACGTTAATGCGCGGCGATCCCCTGTTGATCGCCGACGCTATCCGGGCCTCGCGCGCGACGTATCGCAAGATTTGGCAAAACCTTTTCTGGGCGTTCATCTTCAATGTCATTGCAATCCCACTCGCTGCGACGGGCTTTCTCTCGCCGGCGGTGGCTGGTGGCGCGATGTCGATGTCGAGCGTCAGCGTTGTCTCCAACGCATTGTTGCTGCGCCGGTGGCGCGCGTTAGCGTCGAAAGGAGTGAGCGCATGAATATTGGTGAGGTTGCGGCGGAAACGGGCGTCACCGCGAAATCAATTCGGTACTACGAGAGCATCAATCTCATCCCGGCAGCGGAACGTACGGAGGCCGGCTACCGCCAGTACGGCGACCGCGATGTCCAAATCCTGCATTTCATCAAGCGGTCGCGCGGCCTCGGGTTTTCCGTTGCCGAGGTCGCCGAACTTCTATCGCTTTACCAAGATAGATCCCGCGCAAGCGGTGAAGTGAAGGGCATCGTTGAGGCGCGCCTTAGCGAGATCGATCAAAAGATTAGCGAGCTCGAGAGCATCCGTGCCACGCTCCGGACGTTGGCCGATCGGTGCCATGGTGATGAACGGCCGGATTGCCCGATATTGGATGATTTTGCGGGTATTTCTAACTAATGCTTGCTTCGTGATTCATCGCTACCCAGACTTACAAACTATTTTAAATCATGAGGTTATGCCATGTACCTAAAGTACAGTGGCAAACTTAGGCGGTGGCTGACAAGGGGCCGCGCGGTGATACTTGTGATCGCCATCATAGGCCTAGGTCTTCTAGCAAGTGGCACGACCGGTATCTTCGCCAGCCGCGAAAACGGGGCCCGGCATGCCGAAGCT
>JAPKDI010000018.1 GCA_026421105.1 Alphaproteobacteria bacterium
ACCGAAGGCCGTGTCCATAGACCTCTTGATTGACGGCAAGGAGAACGCACCGCGCACGGTGGTTCTCGCGCATGGCGCGGGTGCGCCGATGGTCGCGCCCTGGATGACAGATGTCGCCCAAAGTCTCGCCGCGCATGAGCTTCGCGTTGTGCGGTTCGAGTTTCCCTACATGGCGCAGCGCCGCAAGACTGGAAAACGTCGCGGCCCGGACCGACCGCCGGTTTTGCTAGAGACGTGGCGCACCGTTATCGATCAGCTCGGCAATCCCGATCAGCTTGTTATTGGCGGCAAAAGTATGGGTGGGCGGATTGCGACGATGGTTGCCGACATGGAAGGCGTCGCTGGGCTCTTATGTTTCAGCTATCCGTTCCATCCCGCGGGCCGGCCCGAAAAGACCCGTACGGACCATCTAGGCGTGCTGCTAACGCCAACCTTGATCATGCAGGGCACGCGAGACCCGCTCGGGAATACCGATGATGTGGCGGGCTACGAACTCAGCGCTGCCATTAAACTGCATTGGCTCGAAGACGGCGATCACGACCTCAAACCGCGCAAAGCGTCCGGGCGGAGCCACGCTCAGAATCTTGCCGAGGCCGTTGACGCAGCGGTAGCGTTCGTCGCGACGCTCTAAATTGTTTGGTAGCGGGCTTTGGCGCCGCGCTCGATCGCGGCTGCCGGGAGGCGGCCAATCTCAAGCTTATGGCGCAGATACTCCAACAACCGGATTTCTTCGGTACGCAACCGGCCGCCGACTGCAGCGATATCGCAGGCCAGCGCATAGGCGGTTTCATGCAATCGTGCTGGAAGTTTGTCCGAAACGAACCCAAGCACCTCATCCTGTCCATTCTCGTCGGACAGAAGCGTTGCACAGTGTTCCGCCGTCTCCGGCAATTTTTCGATGTCCAGATCACCAAACACCGGCAGGGTCTTCACGATTTCACCGATCGTAAACAGCTCTTTATCGGTCATGTCGCTGTCGGCGGCGGACATCAGGACCATGACGTAGATCAGGGCTTGATGCTCTGGTTGAACGGACATCTGTTTTCCCCGCTTCGAGTTGACGCAATTTAGGGGGCGGCTCGCGGCGCAGCAACCTCGATCGCTCGAACTGATGTCGGTATTGACCCTGCCCTGTCGCACCGCATAGGTTGCCGCGCGAGTTGACCGTGCCTGCTGATACCCACAAATCCTGGCCCTTTGCCGAGGCACGTTCCCTCGTCGACCGTTTTCGCGACCGCGCGCCGGAAAAAGGCTACGTCCTGTTCGAAACAGGGTACGGCCCATCCGGCTTGCCACATATTGGCACCTTCGGCGAGGTTGCCCGCACCACGATGGTGCGCCGCGCATTTTCAGAGCTCTCCGACCTGCCCACGCGGTTGTTCGCGTTTTCCGACGACATGGATGGCCTGCGCAAGGTGCCCGATAACGTGCCCAACCAGGCGCTGCTTGAGGAACATCTCGGCAAGCCGTTGACCGCGGTCCCTGATCCCTTCGGAACGCATGAAAGCTTTGGGCACCACAACAATGCGCGCCTCCAGGCCTTCCTGGACCAGTTCGGCTTTGAATACGAGTTCAAAAGCGCCACCGAATGCTACCGCGCAGGGCTTTTCGACGACGTGTTGCTGCAGATGCTTCGGCACTACGACGACGTCACGAACGTTATCTTGCCCACACTGGGCCCGGAACGCCGTGCGACCTACAGCCCGTTTCTGCCGCTTTGCCCCAAGACAGGACGTGTGCTGCAAGTTCCGGTGGTCAGCCACGACCCCGATGCAGGAACGATTGTCTATCAAGACGAAGATGGGTCGCAGACCGAAGTGCTGGTTACTGGCGGTCATTGCAAACTGCAGTGGAAGGCCGATTGGGCCATGCGCTGGCGCGCGCTCGATGTCGATTATGAAATGTCGGGTAAAGACCTGATCGATTCGGTGCGTCTATCCAGCCGCATTTGCAAAGTCCTCAAGGGCCGTCCTCCGGAGAGCTTCACCTACGAACTTTTCCTCGATGAGAACGGTGAGAAAATTTCCAAGTCGCGCGGCAACGGCCTGACGCTTGAGGATTGGCTGCGCTATGCCTCCCCCGAAAGCTTGTCGCTCTACATGTTCCAGTCCCCGCGAAAAGCAAAGAGACTGCACTTCGATGTCATCCCGCGCGCGGTTGATGAATATGCATCTCACCTGAGCACCTTTCACAGCACTTCGGACCGCACCGCCCGGCTCGATAACCCGGTCTGGCATATTCATGGCGACAACACGCCGGACGAAGTCCTGCCGCTGACCTTTGGCATTCTGCTCAACTTGGTAAGCGTCTGTAATACCGACGACCCCGCCGTATTGTGGGGTTTCGTCGCGCGCTACGTTACCGGCGCGACACCCGAATCCCATCCCTTGCTTGACCGACTCGTAACCTACGCGATCGCCTACTACCAAGATTTCGTCGCACCCTCAAAGGTCTTTCGGACTCCCACTGAGAAAGAGCGTGCCGCCCTCGAAGATCTCGTCATCGAACTCGGGACCATTGAGCCGGATGCCGATGGCAAAGAGATCCAAACTCGGATCTACGAGGTGGGCAAGCGCAACGACTTCGAGAATCTACGGGACTGGTTTGGGGTGCTCTATGAAGTGCTGTTCGGGCAAAAGCAGGGGCCGCGGATGGGATCATTTGTTGCACTCTACGGGGTGAAAAATTTTGTTGAGCTCGTGCGCACCTCGCTCAAGCCCTCCAACTAAATAACGCTGCAGCTCTTCGCGAAGTCCATGTAGAGATCGTAGGCGCGGCGCGCCACGGGGCCTGGCTGTAATTCACGATCTTCGATCTTTGTCACCGGCATGACCTTGCCGTAATTGCCTGTATTAAAAACCTCGTCAGCATCCTTCACCTCGTCGAAGGTAAACGCACGTTCCTGTACCTCCACGCCATCGGCTTGCAACAACGCGCGAACCCGTGCCCGTGTGATTCCGCTTAGAAACGTTCCGTTTTCCGCTGGCGTGACGGCAACGCCATTTTTGGCGAACCATAGATTGGCCGTCGCGAACTCCGCGACGTTGCCGTTTGGATCGAGCATGACCGCATTGTCAAAGCCGCGCTTGGCCGCTTCACGCAACGCGCGACCACTTTGAGGGTAAAGCGCGGCAGCCTTGGCATCGGTTGTCGCCATATCGCGGGCCGGCCGGCGCAGGGTCGAAAGACACGCCGTAAAATTGCCAAACTGGGGCATCGGCGACTGCAAGATGGCGAGAACAAACTTGGAGCTCCCAGGGTCTGGGTTGACGAAGCCTTCCTCGGCATAAATTGCGGGCCGGATGTAGACGACCGAATCGGCAGGTAACATGCGAACCCCCTCGACCGATAGGTCGTAGACGGTTTGCCAGTCCACCGGTGGCTCCAGTCCGATCGCTCTCGCAGAGCGAATCAGGCGTTGGCTGTGTTTGTCGAGGTCCGGGGCCAGGCCGCCAAAGGCGCGCGCCCCGTCGAACACGACGGACGCCATCCAAAATGCATGCGTAGCCGGTCCTATTATCTTGGGGTTGGTGTCGAACCATTCCCCGTCGAAAAAGTAGAGACCTTCGTCTTCGATTTGGGATTTTCCCATCGTGCCTTCGCGGTAAGTGCTGCAGGGCATTCTCTGACGTGGATCGTAAGAGGTCAAACCCCGATCGATTGCGACAACGGGCGCAGTCGCTAGGATGCCGCCCATGTGTGGTCGCTATCTTCTGTTGTCCCCTGCCGAGGCCATGCGGCGCTTGTTTGGCCTGCCCGGGGCATCGCCCAACTTCCCGCCGCGCTACAACGTGGCGCCAACCGATATGATGCCGGTCGTTCGGCTCAACGCTGCACTGGAACGCGAGCTCGCACTTCTTCGTTGGGGCCTGGTGCCCAGGTGGGCTGATAGCCTTTCGGTGGGATCGAGAATGATCAACGCACGCAGCGAAACCGTCGCGACCAAAGGCGCCTTTCGCGACAGCTTCAAACAACGCCGATGCCTTGTCCCGGCCGACGGCTACTACGAATGGAAGGTGGTCGATGGGCAGCGGCAGCCCTATCTGATCCGTCCCCCCGCCAACATGCTGATGGTCCTTGCGGGCATTTGGGAAGTTTGGACCCGGCCGCAGGCAGTGGAAACCGGCAGCAAGCGTGACGTTGGCCCTGCAGGGCAGGTTATCGAAACGTATTCGATTGTCACCGCTCCTGCGTTACCGTCCGTTGCAAACACCCATGATCGCATGCCGATCGTTCTTGAGCCCGAAGGGTTCGAGAAGTGGCTTGATCCGAATGCGGCGCGCGAAGACCTCGACCGGCTTATGGCACCCGATCATATCGATCTCACTGTGACTGCCGTAGGATCGAGCGTGAACAGCGTTAAGAACGATGACCCCAGTTGTCTCGAGCCAGGTGCGGCAATCCAGCCGCACCAGCCAAGTCTTTTCTAGGTGCGCATGAGCGTCTTCGGTGTTGTTCGCCCAGCCCTTTTCGCGCTCAGCCCGGAGCGGGCCCACACGCTCACGCTGGCAGCGCTGCGCACGGGTTTGCTCTCATCAATGTCCTACCCAGTCAAAGGGCTGGCGGTCGACCTTTTTGGTTTGCGATTTCCCAATCCGGTTGGGCTCGCCGCTGGCTTCGACAAGAACGCGGTAGCCTCGCGTGCGATGCTCAAACTAGGGTTTGGATTTGTTGAAGCCGGTTCCGTGACGCCCAATCCACAGCGGGGCAACTCCAAGCCGCGCGTATTTCGGCTGCCTCAAGACCGTGCGGTGATCAATCGATTGGGCTTCAACAACGAGGGCCACGATGTGTTCGCCCGCAACCTCGAGGATCAACGGTCAGGCCACCCCGGCATCATTGGCGTGAACATCGGTGCCAACAAAGACAGCGCCGATCCCATCGAAGATTACGTCACGGGCGTGCTGCGGTTTGCCGCCATAGCGGACTATTTCGTCGTCAATATCTCGTCGCCAAACACACCCGGTTTGCGGGATTTGCAGGCGCGTGGTGTCTTTCACGATCTCCTCACGCGGGTCGGCGCGGCGCGGGACCAGGATGCGGTTCGGCCACCGCTCTTGGTCAAGATTGCACCGGACCTATCGCAACCGGAACTCGGTGCCATCGTCGAGGTCGCTATTGAAACGGGCGTCGACGGGCTGATTGTCTCCAACACTACGGTGGACCGGCCCCTCTCCCTGCGGAGCTCCCACGTTGCCGAGACGGGCGGACTCTCGGGACGTCCGCTATTTGCGATGTCGACCGGCGTACTCCGGGATACCTATCGCATCAGCGAAGGTCGGCTCCCACTTGTCGGTGTCGGTGGGATCGCATCGGGCGAAGACGCCTATGCCAAGATCAAGGCCGGCGCATCGCTCGTCCAGCTCTACACCGGATTGATCTATCAGGGGCCAGGCCTGGTCCAGTCCATCCTTCGCGACCTGCGTGGCTTGCTCGACCGCGACGGCGTGCTCTCGGTCGTGGACGTCATCGGTGTGGACGCTGGAGAATGATGATGCGGCGCCAGAAAAGGGGTCTTCCAGCATGAGTTACGACATCCTTCCGGGCTTTAGCACGGTGGCGACACGCTACGATATCGCCCTAATCGACCTGTGGGGCGTCGTGCACAACGGCAAGACACCCTATCCCGGCGTGCTTGACTGCCTGGAGCAGATGCGCGTCGCTGGGATCACACGAATCCTCTTATCCAACGCGCCGCGGCGGGCTCCAGCGGTGGCGCGACAGATCGAGGGCTTTGGCATTCCGCGCAACGCGTACGACCATATAGTCAGTTCTGGCGGCGTCACCTTCGACGCGCTGCGCGGTGGGTTGCCGGCCCTTCTGGGGCGAAGCCGTTATTTCTACTGCGGTCCCGAAAAAGATACGCATTTCTTGGAAGGGCTCGATTTCGCGCCCGTATCGGGAATTGAGAATGCCGCCTTCCTCCTGGTGGCCGGTTTGCGCAACGACGAAACCGAGACGGCCGAAGATTACGACGACGTCCTCCGGATCGCGCTTGCTCGCGATCTCCCGCTGGTGTGTGTGAACCCCGACATCAGCGTGATGCGCGGCACGCGCATTCTGCCCTGCGCGGGAGCGATTGCGGCGCGCTATAGCGCGCTTGGCGGCCAAGTCATCCAGTTTGGTAAACCATTCGCGCCGGCGTACGAGGCCTGTATGGACGGACGCTCAGTGCCTCGGTCACGAGTGGTTGCAATTGGCGACAGCCCGAGAACCGATATAGCTGGGGCTAACGCTTTTGGTATCGACTCCATCTTCGTAACGGGTGGGCTGCACCAAAAGGATGTGGGTGATCCAATCGATGCAAATCGCCTCGCCGCGTTTATCGATGCCTCCGGCAATCGTCCTACAGCCGTGCTGCCGGGACTGCGATGGGCTGCGTCAGCCTGACGCTTTTTCCCCGACCACATGGCCCTGCGCCATGTAGTCCGCCGATTGCATTTCCATCAGCCGCGATACCGTCCGTGAAAACTCGAACGCACCATGTCCGTCAGGGTAAAGGCCAGCAGCGCCGGCCTCGGCAGAGCAAATCAAGTTCACCTTGTGCTCGTAGAGGGCATCGATCAGCGTCGTGAACCGTTTGGCTTCATTGCGTTTTTCGGGTCCCATTTCCGGAATGTCCGAAATGATGACCGTATTGAATGTCTCGGCGATTGCGAGATAGTCGGCGCTGCCAAGCGGTTGTGCGCAAAGTTCCTCGAACGTCATCCGACCCACACCGGCAGCCGAGTTTGTCACTTCCAAGGTGCGACCCTGGACATTGAGGGTTACGGCGTTGCCTCGGTCATAACCAGTCAGTCGGTGGAATGCCACGTCGAGTTCGCGGTCGCTCTCTGCGCCCAGCGGCGTATGAAACACACCTATCTCGCGTAGCTGCTCAAGCCGGTAGTCCTTGTCTCCATCGAGGTGGAAGACGGCGCAGCAATCGGTGAGGAGGTCGATAAAAGGCAAGAACAAGTCGCGATTTAATCCCCCGAGATAGAGATCGCTCGGGGGACGGTTCGATGTCGCTACCACGATGATGTCGCGTTGGAACATTTTCTTGAACAACCGAGACAAGATCATCGCATCGGCGGTGTCAGTAACCTGAAATTCGTCGAAACACAGCAGCGTCGTCTCCTTGGCGATCTGCTTCGCCACTTCCTTGAGCGGGTCACCCTTGTTGGCTGGGTCGCGGCGAAGTTGGAAGACACGCGCATGGACATCCAACATGAAAGCATGAAAGTGAACCCGGCGTTTTGGCACCGAAGACACGTTCTCGAAGAAAAGATCCATCAAGATCGACTTGCCACGCCCAACGCCGCCCCACAAATAGAGCCCTTTCGGCACTGATGTTCTTTTTGTGCCAAACAATCGCGATAAAAGCCCGTCACCCTTGCCGTTGAAACGATCAAGGTTTTGTAAGACGTCGGACAGGCGGGCCACGACGCGGTCTTGCACCGGATCAGGCTGCCAACCGTCGTTGGAGTGGAGCTCACGGTATGTAGCGTCGAGCGTGGTCATGTGGTTTGGGGCTCAGTGAGCAGTCCAACACGGGCCAGTTTGGCCAACGCAACGTCGAGTCGTTGGCCGAGGCCTCCACCGACCGAGGACAGCAGCGTCGCCAGTCTGGCGTGATCATGCTGCCCATCGAGATACGGCAGAATCGCGCGGCAGTCCTCGTCGTTAATCTCGACGTTCTCTAGAAGCACGGTTATGACACGGGTGCCTCGCCTCGCTTGCGCCCGAGCAAGCGCCGGTGCCGCAGGCTGATCGGTTGCCGCGCTAAAAACCCGCGGTGCTGAGCTGTGCAGGTTGATGAGGCCCCGTGAATAAGCCGTAAACAACGAGCTCATCAGCGCCATGATGGCGTCCTGTTTGAGCGGTTGATCGTCGGCCTGTTGAACGCGCCTCAGAATGGCTTCCAACGACAATGCCTCGGGATAACATGTCGCAAGTTCATCCAACGCCGCCTCGGTCACACCGGGCTCAACCGCTATATCGGTTCCACCAGGGCTCTGGTAGCCAATGGTCGTCTGGTCGGCGTTTCGTTCTGCACTTCGTTTGAGCGGTGAGGCAACGTAGAGGGTGGCCAGTGATCGCTGGTCCGGTTGGTTTGCTGGTTGCTGCCCCTTGACGAACACTGACTCCCGAAACGATCGGTTGGTCAGAAAGTCGAGCCGTCGCTCGCGGTCGTGCAAATCAGGAATTGCCTTCAGTGCCTCAGCAATCGGGGCAGAATAGGTATCGGGAACCATCGCTTCGAACCCAGCTTCGCCAACGTAGTGGAGATCGTATTCCGCACCGCGGCGCACCACATCGGCGAAATAAAACGCGGTGTTGTAAGTCTCAAGAAGGTCGTGCGCTAGGTACGAGTCGCCCAGCTTGGCGACATTGTCGTTTTCATCCGCAACAATCTGACCATAAGCCCAGTCGACTTTGCCCACCGTCTCGGCGAACGATGCTAACGCTGTCCGCGCGGCCGGCACTTTCGCAGCGATGCCGGGGATATCGGCGGTCTCTTGCAGCAAATAATCGCGTACGACCTGCCGATGGTGCCAGCCGGGCAACGCGTTATAGCTCAGATAGAGAAGGCCGCCGGGCGAGAGGCATGCGCCGCAAAGCGCGATCAGGTCGTCGTGGCTCTCTGGCGGTATCCATGACAATAACCCGTGCGCGACGACATAGTCGTACTGCTGGTCGCGTTCCATCTCTTGGAAATCATTACATATAAACCGGGCATTACAGATTGTCGCCGCGGCTGCCAGATCTTCGGCTTTGGCGATTTGGGGGGCCGAGAAATCAACGCCGACGCAAGAAGATCCCGGTAATGCGCAGGCAATGGCGAGAAGGTTCTCGCCCGTGCCGCAGCCCAACTCTAGGACGCGCGCCGTTTCAACCAACGGCGGCGTCAGTCCGAAAACGGTGGCCAGTGTTGCCAGGGTGTCGGGGTGTGTCTTACGGCGCGCCCGCGTTTCATACGGAAGTTGGTCGTAGCTTTCTCGAAGGCCGTCGCCGTGCTGAGCGTTCATCAACGCCGGGTCCTCGTTTGAGCCGGAAACCCTAACGGCGCTCCTGCATCAATTTCTTTGTCTCGGCGATGGCCTTCGCGGGGTTCAACCCCTTCGGGCAAGCGGCGGTACAATTCATGATCGTGTGGCAGCGATACAGACGGAACGGATCTTCCAAATCGTCCAACCGCTCGCCAGCATATTCGTCGCGGCTGTCTGCAATCCAGCGATAGGCCTGTAGCAACACAGCCGGGCCAAGATAGCGATCACTGTTCCACCAATAGCTCGGGCAACTAGTCGAGCAACACGCGCACAATATGCACTCCCACAACCCATCGAGCTCGGCGCGTTCCTCGCGCGACTGCAACCGCTCGCGCGTCGGTGGTTCTGTTTCGGCCTGAAGCCAAGGCTTTACCGCAGCGTATTGCGCGTAGAAGTTGGTCATGTCGGGAACGAGATCCTTGATCACCTTCATATGCGGCAATGGGTAGACCTTGACGTCTTTCTTCACGTCTTCGATCGCTTTGGTACAGGCCAGTGTGTTCGATCCATCAATGTTCATCGCGCACGACCCGCAAACGCCCTCACGGCACGAGCGGCGGAACGTCAGCGTCGGGTCCTGTTCGTTCTTAATTTTGATCAAGGCGTCGAGCACCATTGGCCCGCATGAATCGAGATCGATCTCGTAGGTGTCGACAACCGGGTTCTTCCCGTCGTCAGGGTTCCACCGGTAGACCTTAAAATCTTTGACCCGTTTGGCGTCGGCCGGTGCTTTGACCGTTTTGCCTTTGCCGACCTTCGAATTACGGGGAAGCGTGAACTCAGCCATTGGGGCTCCTGCCGGCTCTAGTAGACCCGCGCCTTGGGTGGGAAATAGGAAACTTCGTCGGTCAGCGTGTATTCGTGCACGGGCCGATAGGTGATCTTCACAGCACCCGAATCTTCATAGTGCTGCATGGAATGCTTCATCCAATTCACGTCATCACGATCGGGGAAGTCTTCCCGTGCGTGGGCCCCACGGCTTTCTTGCCGGTTTGCCGCGCCATGCATCGTGACAACGGCCTGGCTAACGAGGTTGTCGAGTTCCAACGTTTCAACAAGATCCGAATTCCAGATCATCGAGCGATCCGAAACGCCGATGTCGGCCACGCTCTTGCGCACGTCGTCGATCAGCGTCTTGCCCTCTTCGAGGACCTCGCCGGTGCGGAACACCGCGCAGTTGTTTTGCATCGTGGCCTGCATGGCATCGCGAATCTTAGCAGTCGGCGTGCCGCCGCTGGCATTGCGGAAGTGATCAAGTCGCGCGAGCGCCTTATCAACGCTTGCTCGGGGTGTCGCCCGATGGCCTGCCCCCGCGGTGACCTTTTCGGCCGCGCGATTGGCGACGGCACGACCAAACACCACCAGGTCGAGTAATGAATTCGAGCCCAATCGGTTGGCGCCATGGACCGAGACGCAAGCCGCTTCGCCTGCAGCCATGAGGCCTGGCACCAGAGCGTCGGCGTTGTCGGCCGTCGGGCTAATGACCTCGCCGTGATAGTTTGTCGGAATGCCGCCCATGTTGTAATGCACCGTCGGCAGCACCGGGATGGGTTCGCGGGTCACATCAACGCCTGCAAAAACCTTGGCGCTTTCGGCAATGCCTGGCAGCCGTTCGCCAATGATGTTCGGGTCGAGGTGGTCAAGGTGCAGATAGATGTGGTCTTTGTTAGGGCCCACGCCGCGACCTTCGCGAATCTCCATTGTCATCGACCGGCTCACCACATCGCGGGAGGCCAAATCCTTGGCGTGCGGGGCGTAGCGCTCCATGAACCGCTCGCCCTCTGAATTAACGAGGTAGCCGCCTTCGCCGCGCACCCCTTCGGTGATGAGCACACCAGCACCGTAAACCCCGGTTGGGTGAAACTGGATAAACTCCATGTCCTGTAGCGGGAGGCCCGCCCGCAAAACCATCGCATTGCCGTCACCAGTACAGGTATGCGCCGAGGTGCACGAGAAATAAGCGCGCCCATAACCGCCAGTCGCCAGCACCGTTTGGTGCGACCGGAACAGATGCAGGCTGCCGTCATCCAGGTTCCAGGCCAAGCAACCAACGCAGGTGCCGTCTTCGTCCATAATCAGGTCGAGGGCGATGTACTCCACGAAGAACTCGGCCTTGTGGCGCAACGCTTGTTGATACAGCGAGTGCAGGATCGCGTGACCCGTCCTGTCCGCTGCCGCACAAGTGCGCAGCGCGGTGCCTTCGCCAAAATTCGTAGTCATGCCGCCGAAAGCGCGCTGATAGATATGGCCGCTGTCTGTGCGCGAGAACGGCACGCCGTAGTGTTCTAGCTCGATGACCGAGGCTGGGCCTTCCTTGCACATGTACTCAATGGCGTCTTGATCGCCCAACCAGTCCGACCCTTTTACAGTGTCGTACATATGCCAGCGCCAGTCGTCCGGGCCCATATTGCCAAGCGCGGCAGAGATACCGCCTTGCGCCGCGACAGTGTGGGAGCGGGTCGGAAACACTTTGGTCACGCATGCGGTCTTCAAACCTTTTTCGGCCATGCCGACGACGGCGCGCAAACCTGCGCCGCCCGCACCGACGACGACGACGTCATACAGGTGTTCTGTGATGGGATAGGCGTCGGTCATTCGGCTCAGCTCCCGAAGGCAACAAAAAGAACAGACAGTGCGCAAGCGAGAGCGCCAACCAGGCAGGCCCCTGATGACAACATCAGCGTGCCGAGTTTGACCATCTCGCCGTGCACGTAATCTTCAATAACCACCTGAAGACCCAGTTTCAGGTGATAGAACATGAAACCGATTGTCAGCAGGAGCAGGCCAGCGACCAGGGGGTGGCCGATCCAGGCGCGAGCTTCTTCGTAAGACGCGCCAGCCATCGCAATTAACGAAATCACGAACCAACCAGACAGTAGGATGAGCGCGATCGCGGTGACGCGCTGATGCCACCAATGTTGCGTGCCCTCTTTTGCAGAGCCCAATCCCCGCGCGCGGCCCATGGGTGATTTGAAGCTCATTGGACTACCCCCGAACCTCGTAGCCAATTACCCACGTTGCGACGGTCAGAACGACTGTCCCAAGGAGAACCGCGATGGCACTGTTGCGGGCAGTATTGAGTTCAAAACCCTTGCCTGCGTCCCAAAACAGATGGCGGACGCCATTACAGAAGTGGAACATCAGCGAAACGGTGAAGCCGAGCAAAATGATGCGCCCGATCCAACTATCAAGAAACGCTTGCGCGTCAGCGAACCAATTGGGTCCTGCCGCGGCGGCGATCAGCCAATAGGCCATCAGCAGCGTCCCGAATCCCAACCCCACACCGGTAATCCGATGGAGGATCGAAAGCGTCATCGATATCGGCCAACGATAGACTTGGAGGTGCGGTGATAACGGACGATCTTGTGCACTCATTTGCGCGGCCTTTTTCAGCGTCGTCATGACGACAACGGGCGATATCCCTTGAGGACCGGCGGTGGATTTGCCGAAATTAAGTAACGATTAGAAACCGCGTATAACGGCAAGTCAATCAACGCGAACGAATTGCAATTG
>JAPKDI010000311.1 GCA_026421105.1 Alphaproteobacteria bacterium
CCGTCCTTGTGCCCGACCCACTTGGCGATCGTCATGAAGTCGATCCCGCTCATCACGCAGTAGCTGATGAAGTGGTGACGGCAGTCGTGGAAGCGCACGTGTTGCAGTTTCGCATGCGCTCGGGCCAGGAGGAGAGATTCTCGGATGCTCTCCGAGTGCTCTCCTTTACGCCCTCGTTGTGCGGAGGGGAACAACCAAAGCTGCTGGGTTCGTCGCTTGCGCATAGCCTGTAGATGGGCGCGAAGGCTGGGGTTGAAATCCACGACCCGGAACTCCCTGTTCTTGGTGTCCCCGTCTCGCCCAATGACGACCTGCTCCGCGTTAAAGTCAACGTCGGCCCAAGACAATGGCATAGCTTCACCAATTCTGGCGCCAGAGAAGCACAGGAAACGCACGAAGTCGCAGAACAGTTGGTGGTTAACGGTCTCTTCCTTAGCGCTTTTGCAAAGCAGTTCCAACTGGGAGGAGGTGAAGAGTTGTCGGTTCTTCCTCGGCACCTTATGCCACTTGATCAGGCGGGCAGGGGACTCCACCATCCACCCTTCATCAATCGCGGAGCGTAGCACGTTGCGGAGGGTGGTCAGGCTAAGGTTTAGCGTGCGAGGCGAGACTCCGGTGGCTTTCCTGCGGATTAGTCCCTCCTGGATCATCTTGGGGGTGATCTTGTCTAGGCGTGTCTCACCGAACTGCTTCCCCCAGAAGTTGATGTGCCCCGATTCGGTGTTGAGCGTCCTATCCGTTTTCCGACCTAGGGCGTACTCCCGGTCGATGTAGTCCTGCGCGTAGTTGTCGAATTTCGGCTTCCTCACCATGGCCGGCAGTTGATCGTCGTCACGGTCGATGATCATCCTTCTCAGCTCGTCGGTCGCGGAGGCTACGGTCGTCGCGTTAAGTTTGACGCGCCGCATTTTCCGGACGCCGGCCTCGTTTGGTAGCGAGAGCTGAGCGTAGAACACGCCGCCACGATTCCAGAGGCCGCGAATTCTACGCTTGCGTCCGTCATAAACTTTTTGATACTTAACTCCTTCTCGCGGCGGCAACGTGTCGCCTCGGGGGGTGTTGTTGTTGCTGCGAGTTTCGTTGTGTTTCATCTTGTAATAGTAGCACAAAAACTAGCACAACGGGTGGTTGAGGTGAACCTTAAAAACCAGAAAACTCCCGGTTTTATTGAGTAAATTCAGGTAGCCAGTGTGGCGGAATTGGTAGACGCGGCGGATTCAAAATCCGCTTCTTTCACGAGAGTGTGGGTTCGATTCCCTCCACTGGTACCATTTTAATCATTGGGTAAGATACCCATCTTCCGCTTCGTAGAACATGTCATGGCGCATTTCGCGCAACACAAATGGCACAGTTCACATGAAAAAGCACGAAGCCCACAAGCGTACTCCGTGGCCGCGGTTCATCAAAATCGGTCGCACCACAGTCAAAATCTACCGCCGCAAAATGCCGTCTGGCAACTGGAGCTATCGCATCCCTAACTACAGCTCTGGCAAGCGCCGCTTTGACTGTCATCCAGACGAAGCCGAAGCGATCGAAGCGGCAACGCGTCTGGCCCGGAAGTTGAGCGAACGCCAGCATGTAGCGGCCAACATGACGAACAGCGAAGCCGCCGGGTATGCCGCTGCCGTGCAGAGTCTGGAGCCGCACTCAGTGCCACTTACGGCTGCTGCTGACACTCTGGCCCAATGTCTGCAAACAACGGGCACACTGGCCAAGCTGATCGAAGCAACGTCATTCTGGGCGGCTCGTAACAGAGTGGTAACCCGGGGGAGAGTAGGGGAAGTCGTCGAAAAGTTGCTAGCGTTCAAAAACGGTGTCAGTGCATCCGAGCGTTATTTGAAAGATTTACGACTTCGCTTGGGCCGTTTTGCCGCTGACTTTCCTAAACACATATGCGACGTCACCACGCCGGAGATTCAAGACTGGCTGGATTGCTTGGGGCTTTCGAACTGTAGCTACGGCAACTACCGGAGAGCATTGCATGTTCTGTTCGAGTTTGCGGTGGCCCGTGGGTTTTCTGTCGATAACCCCGTCAAAGCCACGCAAGCCGTCAAAGCGGATAAGTTTGCCATCCAAATCTTCACCCCCAGCGAAATGCGTAAGCTTCTCGCCGCTACATCCAATGAGTTTCTGCCGAGCATCGTCTTGGGCGCGTTCGCCGGGTTGCGCAGTGCGGAGATCAAGCGCCTCACTTGGGATGACATCCGGCTGGCTGAGCGGCATATCGTCGTCGGGAAAGACAAGTCAAAGACGGCAAGCCGCCGGATCGTTCCCATCTGGGAGAACTGCGCCACTTGGCTCGCTCCATACGCCGGGCATGCCGGGGCTGTGTGGGGTGGCGGCTACTCCCAGTTCTACG
>JAPKDI010000312.1 GCA_026421105.1 Alphaproteobacteria bacterium
CAAAGACAAGGCGGGCTCCCGACAAGCCCGCGAACCGGGCAAGGTCGCAGTAGCGGTCTTAGAGGATTCCGAGGCCGAGCTCGCCAAGTTTGCCGAAGACTACCCGGATTGGGTTCAAGGCCAGCTGAGAGAGCTCTATCACCTCGTCGCGAAGTCTTGGGACAAAGAAGAGAACAGGCGCACCACCGAATTCAAGCGCATCAACGAGATCGCGCACGACATGCGTGGCCAGGGTGGCACCTTCGGGTATCCTCTGGTCACCACAGTCGCGGATTCGCTCTACACTTTTACCGGATCACGCTCCTCGGTCCGCGACAGCCACGTCGAGATCGTTAAGTCGCACATCGACACGATGAATGTGGTGATCAAAGAACGGGGTATAGGGGATCGCGGCATTCTGGGCCGCGAACTCCTTAAGGCCCTGAAAAAAGCGATCAAGAAATTCTCCTAACCGCACCGCGTCCGTCAGGCTGGCCCTCGCTTGACATTCCTCGGATGCCCCCCGATTCTATCGCCAAATTCAAACAACAAACGACTCTCTGGAGGACGCTAGGATGGAATCTTCTGATCTCACGCCGCGCGAATATTACGCGCAGATCAAGGCCAATCCGAACCGCGCCAAATTTGGTTTCGGGCGAAAGCCCATCCTGATCAATATCGACCTACAAAAGGCCTATACGGCCGTTGGCAAGTTCAAAACGGCCTACGAAACCCATCCGCAGCAACTAGAATTCGTCAACAATCTCTCCGATGTTTGCCGTTCCAGAGGCATTCCGGTTGTTTGGACTCACGTCGGCTACATGGAGTCAGGGGAGGATGCCGGGGCCTGGGGTACCCGGACCGACACGCCGGACTCGCTACAGAACATCAAAGTCGATTCTGAGCGATTTGAGTTCGATGACCGCTTGAACATCGACCATAAGCGTGACGCGATTTACAACAAGCTTATGCCGTCGGCCTTCCACGAGACCTCACTTCAGTCTCTGTGCGTTTGGCACAAAGTGGACACCCTCATCCTGACAGGTGGGTCAACATCTGGCTGCGTCCGGGCGACATGCGTCGATTCATTGTCGCGCGGCTATCGCACCATCGTGACCGAAGAGTGTGTCGCCGACAAACACGAGATTCCACATTTCGCGAACCTCTCTGACATGCAGCTGAAGTATGCCGACATCGAGTCTTACGAGACGGTCAAAGAATATCTCGAAGCCTATAAGCCGGCCAACTAAACCATTTCAAGCGCGACGTCAGACAACAAATAGGAGGGACTGTGAAAGCCGACCTCGGTCTTTACGAATACCTGCCCTGGAACGCCCGTCCGACGATCAAGTGGCCCAATGGGGCCAAGGTCGCATTTTGGGTGGCACCAAATATAGAATACTACGAAATCGATCCACCGGTGAATCCACTGCGCACGCCTTGGGGCAAGCCGACGCCCGACCTCGTGCCCTATGCCGAGCGCGATCACGGCAACCGGGTGGGGCATTGGCGCATGATGGATGTCATGGACCGCTACAACGTCCGCGGGTCAATTTCTCTGTCGGTTGCGTTGCTCGACCATCACCCCGAAATTATCGAGGCTTGTAAGGAACGTAACTGGGAGTTCTTTTCCCACGGCATTTACAACACGCGCTATTCCTATGCGATGACCGAAGTGCAAGAGCAGGCGATCATCACCGACTCGATCGAAAATGTTCAAAAGCACACTGGTCAGCGCATCGCCGGGTACCTCGCGCCAGCGCTCACTCATACCGAACGCACGATGGACCTGCTTGCCAAGAACGGCGTCCTCTACACGTGCGATCTGTTTATTGATGATCAGCCATTCCCGGTGAACGTCAAAGAGGGTCGTTTCATTTCAATTCCTTACTCACTCGAGATGAACGACATCATTGTCTACAACGGGAGCATGGTGCCACCACGGCGCTATGCGGACATGCTCAAGGCCAATTTCGACCGGTTGAGGGCAGATGGTGCCAAGAACGGCACCGTGATGTGCATCCCGCTCCACGCCTATGCGGTCGGCCAAGGCCACCGATTGGCGGCATTCGAAGATGCACTAAAATACATCACGGCCCATGACGACGTATGGGTCGCCACGGGCCGTGAGATCGCAGAGTACTACTACGAGCACTATTACGACGAGTACATGCAGGCGATCAAAGACTTCAAGAAAAAGCATCCGGCGAGGAGCTAGCGCATGGCACGCCCCCCTATCGAGCAAAAAGAAGTCACCGGCGCCACCATTCCGGACAGCTATCTCGAATACGAGCATCGCTCCTACGGGATGGATCACGACCGCTACGATTGGTCGCTGCTAAATCGGCGCAAGCCCGTCAAATGGCCAAACGGCGCCCG